>JAEDMB010000156.1 GCA_016303235.1 Oscillospiraceae bacterium | reverse complement strand
GAAATTAAAATATATGTCGGGGAAAATCTCGGATATGATGACGAAAAAATCCATATCGGAAAACCTTATGATTTTGCAAGATGCGGATTCAGTAAGCTTTCTGTAATAGTAACGGAAAATCCGGATTATGAAAAGTCAAAGCGTTCGGGAATACCTGATGATGAATTTATCCGCAATAAAATTCCCATGACAAAATCGGAAATACGCTCTTTGATAATATCAAAGCTTGAAATAAATAATGACAGCATATGCTGGGATATAGGTTGCGGAACTGGTTCGGTATCTGTTGAAATGGCTTTGCAGTGTACGGACGGAAAAGTATATTCAGTTGATAAAAATTCCGATGCCGTTAAGCTTACTTCATTAAATTCGGAAAAATTTCTGTGCGACAATATCGACATAAGACATTGTGATATTATGGAGATTATTGAAATTCTTGAAACTCCCGATAAGGTATTTATAGGCGGTTCATCGGGAAAAATTCCCGAAATCCTTGAAATCATATACAAAAAAAATCCTCTTGCCGATGTAGTTATTACTGCCGTATCTGTTGAAACTCTTAATCAGTCGATAAAAGCGTTTGAAAAATTCGGAATGACTGCGGAAACGGTACAGATTTCAGCCGTGAGAACGCATAAAATCGGAAGTCATACAATGTTTAATGCGGAAAATCCCGTATTTATAATAAAAGGAGTAAAAGCTTGAAAAGATTCATGATTGCGGGTACAAACAGCGGTTGCGGAAAAACTTCCGTTGTATGCGGAATATTAAAGGCATTTTTAAATCAGAATATAAATCCTGTATCATTCAAATGCGGTTGCGACTATATAGACCCGATGTTTCACCGTGAAATTATAGGAATAGATTCACATAATCTTGACAGCTTTTTCTGCGATGACAATACACTGAAATATCTTTTTTCACGGAACAGCAGTGGCGATATATCAGTAGTTGAGGGAGTAATGGGATTTTATGACGGAATAAACGGGAAAGCGTCATCTTACGAAATATCGCAGAAGCTTAATATTCCCGTTGTTATAGTAATAGACTGCAAGGGAATGAGTACATCAATAGGTGCAGTAATGAAAGGATTTCTTGAATATAAAAAGCCGAATAATATAAAAGGATTTATATTCAACAGACTTCCGGAAAGCCTTAAAGATTATGTAAAATCGCTTTGTGATGAGCTTGATACGGAATTTTTCGGATATCTTCCTTACTGCCGTAATGCAGTAATAGAAAGCCGTAATCTCGGACTTTCATCGGATACCGAAAAGATACGTGAAAAGCTTGATATTCTCGGAAATACCGCCGAAAAAACTATTGATATATCAAAGCTTGCAAGTCTTTCAGATGATATGAATTTTCCGGAATATGATGATATAGATATAAAAAAAATATGCAGTCTTAAAATTGCAGTTGCAAGGGACAAGGCATTTTCGTTTATATATCCGGATAATATTGATATTCTTGAAAGGCTCGGCTGTGAAATAGAATATTTTTCTCCGCTTGATGATGAAAAACTTCCGGAAGATATATCGGGAATAATTTTAAGCGGTGGCTATCCGGAACTTTATGCGGAAAAATTATCTGAAAATAAATCCATGATTTCGGATATAAAATCAGCATTTGAAAAAAATATCCCGATAATAGCGGAATGTGGCGGATTTATGTATCTTCATGAATATATCGGAGAATATAAGGGCGTTGGAGTAATTCGGGGAAAAGCTTTCAGAACCGAAAAATTACAGCGTTTCGGATACATAAATATAACTGCAAATAAAAATAATCTCCTCTGCAATAAAGGGGAATCAATAAAGGCACATGAGTTTCATTACTGGGACAGTACAGACTGCGGAAAGGATTTCAGAGCAGTAAAGCTGTCAAATGGTAGGGAATGGGAATGTATTCACTCGGGAGAAAATTATTATATGGGATTTCCGCATATTTATTTTTATTCAAATACGGAGATTGCAGTAAATTTTGTAAGGAAGTGCAAAGAATATCATGAACAGAATTAAAAATATATCAGGTCTCGACGTTAAAGCAATGCAGAAATCCCATGAACACTGGAACAGTATTGCGAAACCTCTTAACAGTCTCGGGATACTGGAAAAATATATAATGCAGATTGCCGGAATTACAGGGAATCCGAATGTAAAGCTCAATAAAAGATGTGCAGTAATAATGTGTGCGGATAACGGCGTTGTATGTGAGGGAGTAACTCAGACAGGAAGTGAAGTTACAGAAATAGTCGCAAATGCAGTGGCAGAGGGAACGTCAAATATAAACAGAATGGCACAGCCATTCAATACTGATGTTATAGCTGTTGATATGGGGATAAAATCCGATATACAAAATGATAAAGTACTTAACAGAAAAATTGCATACGGCACTAAAAACATAGCTCATGAATCCGCAATGACTTTACAGCAGACAGAACAGGCGATTTCATACGGAATTGATATTGTCCGTGATTTGAAAAATAAAAATACTGATATTATAGTCACAGGCGAAATGGGAATAGGCAATACAACAACATCAAGTGCAGTGGCATCTGTACTTCTCGGAAAAGCTCCCGAACTTGTAACGGGAAAGGGTTCGGGACTTGATGAAGTACGTTTTAAGCATAAAATCGAAACTGTAAGAAAAGCCATAGAAACAAATTCCCCCGACAGAAATAATCCTCTTGACGTTCTTTCAAAGCTCGGCGGATTTGATATAGCAGGTATGACGGGCTTGTTTCTCGGAGGTGCTGTGTATCGTGTACCCGTAATTATAGACGGTGTTATATCTGCTGTATCGGCACTTCTTGCATACAGAATAAATCCGCAGTCAAGAGATTTTATGCTATGCTCCCATGTATCAAAAGAACCGGCGGGAAAAATGATTCTTGACGAAATAGGTCTGAAACCGATAATTAATGCGGAACTTTGTCTCGGAGAGGGTACGGGGGGAATACTTCTTCTGCCTATGCTTGACGGAGCATTGTCGGTATACAATTCAGCACATAAATTTGAAAATCTTCCAATGGAAAGGTATGTTGAATTTTAATGATTGTATTAATTACAGGAGGTTCAAAATGCGGAAAATCTGCATTAGCTGAAAATCTTTTCAGAAATTTTCAGAGAGAAAAATTCTATATAGCGACTATGATTCCTTACGGTGATGAAGCAAATCAGGCAATTGAACGTCACCGCAAAATCCGAAAGGACAAAAATTTTCATACAATCGAAAAGTATACAGATATTCAAAATACGGATATTCCCGAAAATTCGGGAGTTCTTCTTGAATGTATGGGAAATCTCTGTGCGAATGAGATGTTCAGAGAAGAAATTATATATAATCCTGTTGAAAAAATAGTTTCGGGAATTAAAAATCTTTCGGAAAAATGCAGTCTGCTTGTAATAGTATCGAATAATGTCGGCTGTGACGGTCTGGAATACGGATTTGAAACGGCTGATTATATAAAATATCTCGGTCAGATAAATACAGATATTGCGGATATTGCGGATACTGTTATAGAATGTGTTTATGGTATACCGATAGTTTTAAAGGGGGATTTGCTATGCTTAAATCCTTGATTTCAGCCTTTGCAATGTATTCAAAGATACCGATGCCCGAAATTGAATGGAATGAAAAAAATCATAAATATTCGCTCTGCTTTTTCCCTCTTATAGGATTAGTAACAGGTTTTTTTGAATATATCTGGGGAGCTTTCTGCTATGCCTTTCAGATTGGAACAGTATTATATTCAGCAGTATCTGTTATAATTCCGGTAATTGTTACGGGCGGAATACATCTTGACGGCTTTTGTGATGTTCTTGACGCTAAAAATTCGTATGCAGACCGTGAA
>JAEDMB010000155.1 GCA_016303235.1 Oscillospiraceae bacterium | reverse complement strand
TCTCACAGTTTGTAGGGATAGGTTCACCCTTTCCTGTTGCAACGGTAAGAGGAAAATCCTCCGGAATTACTCCTATAAGCTGAACGCCTATTGTATCGATTATTTCGTCAAGATTTGAAACAAGAGAACTTCCGATAATTTTATGATTAACCTTATTTATAATAAGTCGCTGGCTTTTGTTGCCCCTGTGGTAAAACTCATCGGACATCATATTTGCATCTCTTACGCATACAGGGTCAGGAGTTGTTACAATAAGTATAAGATTTGACTGTGCCACTATGTCAAATACATGCGAATTTATACCTGCACCGGTATCTATTATAATAAATTCAAAGTATTTTTTAACAGAATTGCATATTTCGGTAATCTGTTCGACAGTAACAGTTGAGAAGGGGTTGCGTGGGGCACAGAGAATACTAAGGTTGCTTGCCATTTTAACCTGAGCGATAGCGTCAAGGGGTGCTTTTTTTCCGCTGACAACATCACTCAAATCAAAAGGGACTTCTCCTCCCATACCGAGCATAATATCAAGGCATCTGAGTCCGAAATCGAGTTCAATAATGAGGGTGCGGTGACCCTGTTTTGCGAGTGTGTATCCAAGTCCGGCACAGATTGTTGATTTGCCTGTACCGCCCTTTCCAGATGTAACAGCAATAATTTTAGGCATAAAAAATCAAATCCTTTACAAAACTTAATAATGCTATAATAAATACAAGCTTACTTATTATTATAACACAAATTTCCCAAATGTCAAAGAACTTTTAAAGAAAAATAAAATAATTGTGCAAAATATTTATTTTCCATATGATTACTTGTGCATTTTAACAATAAATTTATATTCTGAAATAATGCTTGACTTTTGAGAAAAAATATATTATAATATTTCAGTGACCAGACTATACGGCAGCGGAAACGTTTTTCAGTTTACGAGGAAAGTCCGGGCATCACAGAGCAAGGTAACTGTTAACGACAGCCGAGGGCGACCTTAGGGCAAGTGCAACAGAAATATACTTCCTCAGTATTTTTTTATACTGCGGTAAAGGTGGAAAGGCGAGGCAAGAGCTCACCAGAGTGCAGGAGACTGTACTGCTATGTAAACCCTACCTGATGCAACGTCTATTGGTGCTTTGTATCTTCAACGTCTGCTCGGCGGATACAAAGTAATGACGGCTTGAGCGTAACGGCAACGTTACGCCTAGATAAATTGCCGTACACGACAGAACCCGGCTTATCGGTCTGGTCACTTTTTTATGACTTTCAATGCGGAAAGCAAACGGCTTTCCGCATAAATAATACTTGCCTTGTGAGGTAAAAAACCTATGAGAAAGCTTTACATACTTCCTGCACTGATTTCAGTGCTTATTTTTATGCTTTGTGGCTGTGAAACTGTTCCGAATACTTCATCAGGAAATTCAGAAATAATGCTCCCTCTCTTTGAACCGGATATAGATTTCTCAATACCCGATTCATTCTCGGCAACTTCAACCGAAAGCAACAATACTGCCTATATATGCGACAATGCCTCCATAATAGTAAATGAGGACTATTTAAGCGAAAGCGTTTCAAGCCTTAATGCATATGTAGCATATTCAAAGGAACTCTATCAGAGCATTACTGACAAATACACCGAAATAAATCAGGAGGAAATAAATATAAACGGCCTTAAAGGAATTGTAACTGAATTTGACTACGAAATAAACGGAAAAAATGATGTTCTTTCCATGTCATGCATTGTCGGATTTTTCAATGACCAGATAAATAATCCCTCAACTGTTTATGTTATTACCTGTAAATCAGATTCCGAAAGCTATCCCGATTTCAGAGACAGTTTCATTGATACTATCAGAAGTGTAAAACCGAATCAGGAGGAAAACAATGATTAAGGGTATTATTTTTGATATGGACGGGCTTATGATTGATACCGAAAAGCTCCTTGCAAGATTCTGGAGAGAATCAGCACTTGAATACGGTTTTAATATGACTGATGAAATTCTATACGGAATGAGAAGTCTTTCGCACTCCGTTGCAGAATCCTACTTAAAAAATATATTCGGCGAAACTTTCGATTATTACGCTATCCGTAAAAGACGCATTGAGCTTATGAATGATTACATAGAAAAAAACGGCATTGAAATCAAAAAAGGTCTTTTTGAACTTCTTGAATATCTGAAACAGAATGATTATAAAATAGCTGTTGCAACTGCCAACCCTATTGAACGTGCCGAAAAATATCTCAGAAAAATAAATGCCTTTGATTTCTTTGAAAAAATTATAGGCGGTGATATGATTGAAAACGGCAAGCCCGCTCCCGATATATATATTACTGTCTGCCGTGAAATCGGTCTTGAACCGTATGAATGTATTGCCCTTGAGGATTCCCCGAACGGCATAAAATCCGCATATTCCGCAAAATGCAAGCCCATAATGATTCCTGACCTGACTTTTCCCGATGATGATACAAAATCTATGCTCTATGGTCTTTGCGGAAGTCTTGACGAAGTTATAAACATTCTTGAAAAGGAGAAAGAATATGAGTGTGTCGGAAATTTTTGATATTCCTAAATATTATTATTTCAAATCGGGAAACGATTACAGCGGGAGCAAGGGAGATTTCAGCTATAAGATAATCACTGCCGATACTATAAAATGTCTTACGTGGCACGGAAAACTATGTTCTATGAAAGCTGAAATAGAAAACGAAAAGGATTTTGAAAATTCCGAAGAAGGCTTTGCAGAGCTTATAAAATGGCTTGAAGAAAAATATAAAATCTGATTATTTTTTCAGTCTGAAAACATTCGGGAGAAATTCCCCGAGAGTATGAACTCCGTCAGACAAAATAATTTTAAAATCCGGATTGCAGAACTCACTCATAACCTGAAGACAAGCTCCGCAAGGTATACATGGGTTTTCAGTGCCGTATATTGCTATTGCCTCAAAATCGGATATTCCCTCCGAAACTGCTTTGAATATTGCTGTACGCTCCGCACATATTGTAAGCGAATAGGAGGAGTTTTCTATATTACAGCCTGTGAATATTTTTCCGTCAGTTGTCAGAAGTGCCGAGCCTACTCTGAAATGAGAATAGGGCGAGTATGATTTTTCCGCTGATTCAACAGCTTTTCTGTAAAGATTATTATAATCAATCATCATGACGCTGTACCTTGTGCTTTGTGCCGTCAGGTTCTACGATATAAGTATTTTCAAGCTGTGATGATAAACTTCTTCTGAAAGCCTCGCGGTATTCGTTGCGGAGTTCAGTCTGTTCACGCTTTTCTTCATCGGTCAGACCTTGTGTTCTCGATTTTTTTGCAAGAAAATTTATTCGTTCAAGTTTTTTGTTATCCAATTTATTAAACCTCATTTCATAATTTTTTATATATTATATCATGTATTTTCATAATTTTCAAGAGGGTGATTTTTTATGAAAAAGGCTCTTGTAACGGGTGGTTCGGGAGGAATAGGAAGTGCCGTGTGCCGTATTCTTTCCGAAAACGGCTATTCAGTATATATCAACTACAATTCATCGGAAAAAAAAGCATTTGCACTTGCCGATGATATAAACGGAATCGCAGTGAAATTTGATGTTTCCGACCGTGAAAGCGTAAATAATGCGATAAAATCAATAGGCAGTATTGATTTGCTTGTAAACAATTCCGGAATTTCAGAAATAAATACTTTTGATTCTGTAAGCTCTGAAAAGGCTGACAGAATACTTGATGTTAATCTTAAAGGCACTCTTAACTGTTCCCGTGCAGTTCTTCCCGATATGATTAGAAGAAAATCGGGAGTAATTATAAACATCTCATCTATGTGGGGAGAATGCGGAGCATCATGCGAAGTTGACTATTCGGCATCAAAGGCGGGAGTTATCGGATTTA
>JAEDMB010000030.1 GCA_016303235.1 Oscillospiraceae bacterium | reverse complement strand
AAAATGCTAAAGGAAATATATATAAAAAATCTTGCCGTAATCAAAGAGGCTGTCATACCTCTTTCGGATAGCCTTAATATATTTACAGGTGAAACAGGTGCGGGGAAATCCATACTTATAAACGGAATAAATGCCGTTATGGGCAACAGATGCAGTAAGGATTTAGTCAGAACAGGGTGCGAAAAGGCAGTTATAACGGCTCTTTTTACTGAACTTGATTCGGATATTCTCTCAAAGCTTGACGAACTCGGAATATCTCACGAAAACAGTGAAATTACTTTGACAAGGGAAATAAATTCCGACGGCAGAAGTACAGCAAGAATAAATTCCAGAACTTCTTCCGCTTCTGTTCTTAAAGAAATAGGCAACCTGCTTATAAATATTCACGGACAGCATGACAATCAGATACTTATGGACAGCGAAAAGCATATAAAAATTCTTGACAGTTTTGGCGGAATATCAGAACTTCTTGAAGATTATCAGGAAAGTTTCCGAAAGCTTCAGGCTTCCGCAAGAAAACTTGGAGAACTTCGCAAGCTTGAAATTTCAAAGGCTGAAAGATTACGCTATTTAAATACTGTTATTGAGGAAATAGGCAGTCTTGAACTTTCAGAAGATGAAGAAATTTCACTTGAAAAGGAATACAGCATTGCCGGCAATGCCGAAAATATAATAAAATCTCTCCGCCGTGCGATTCAGTTTCTGAATGGTGACGGCTTTGCTGTCGAACTTGTTGAAAATGCCGAAAGCGAACTTGAAGAACATTCCGAAAATAAAGAAATATCACAGCTTTTTGAAAGGCTTTCAGCAGTGGAAATAGAACTTTCGGATATATCATCGGAATTAGTTTCTCTCTGCGATAAAACTGAACTTGATTCACAGCGTCTTGAATATCTCCGTCAGAGACTCGGGGAAATAAACCGCCTTAAAAAGAAGTATCTCTGTGATTTCAATGGTCTTATAAAGCTTTATAACGATTCTGTTGCTGAATGTGACATGCTTGAAAGTTCTTCCGATACTCTGCAAAAGCTTATTCAGGAAAAGGAAACACTTCTGCATGAAACTACTGAAAAAGCTAAGAAATTATCGGAATACCGTGAAAAAACTGCCGGAATTTTCATAGAAAAGGTAACGGCGGAACTTGAATTTCTCAATATGCCCGATGTATCTCTCAAAATCCGTCACGAAAAAGGAAAACTTACTCTTAACGGTATGGATAATATGGAAATTCTTATATCCGCAAACAGAGGCGAAGAACCTAAGCCCGTATCAAAAATAGCATCGGGCGGTGAGCTTTCAAGAATTATGCTTGCACTTAAAAGCATACTTGCCGAAAAGGACAGTATTCCGACTATGATTTTCGATGAAATCGATACAGGCGTAAGCGGAAGGACTGCACAGAAAATAGGAATAAAACTCCGTGAAATAGGAAAGGTAAGACAGGTTATATGTGTCACTCACCTTTCACAGATTGCTGTTATGGCAGACAATCATCTTCTTATAGAAAAAAATACTATCGATGACCGCACGGAAACAAATGTTTATCAGCTTGATTTTAAGGGCAGAGTTTCCGAAATAGCAAGAATTATGGGCGGTGAAAATCCCAGCAGTCTTATGCTTGAAACTGCTGAATCTGAAATTCTTAAAGTAAAGGAGCTTGAAAAATGAAGATATATTCCACACGCCACGGGCAGACAGATTATAATTTAAAAGATATAATTCAGGGAACTACTGACAATGAACTGAATGATACAGGAATTTCCCAGGCCTATGAGCTTGCGGAAAAAGTAAGTCAGAAAGCTGATATTGACCTTATAATTTCATCTCCTATGAAAAGAGCATACCGCACAGCGTGTATAATTTCGGAAAAAAACAATCTTGATATAATAACTGATGCAAGATTGCGTGAATGGGATTACGGACGCTATGAGGGAATGCCCCGTACTGCTTCGGGATTTGCGGAAAATAAAAGTCAGTTCGGAGTCAGAATGGGTACTGACGGCGAATCCGTTTTACAGCTTGCCCACCGTGTATATTCTGCACTTGATGATATAATAAAAAATTATCCGGATAAAAATATACTTATCGTATGCCATGGCGGTGTATGCAGGATTATTGAAACATATTTCCATGACCTTGCGACCGAAGATTATAATAACTGGTTTATGGGAAACTGTGAGCTTATTGAATATAATATTTAAAATCAAGGGGGGATATTTATGAAAACAGGAATTGACTATTATCCGGAACAGCGTAGCAAGTCAGCAATGCAGAGAGATGCCGAGCTTATGGCAAAAACAGGCATAAAGCTTGTAAGAATGGGTGAAAAATCGTGGTGCAGGCTTGAACCTCATAACAATAATTTTTCCTTTGAATGGCTTGATGAGGCAATATCCATATTTGCAAGATACGGAATGGGAATAGTTCTGAAAATTCCCGCAGGAAAACCTCCCCAGTGGCTGAAACAGAAAGCAGAAAGCATATGTCTTAATTCTCCGGATATTCTTCAGTATACAAGCCGTTTTACTGATGAATTTACAAAGCATTACTCTCAGAACAAGGCGATTGCCGGAATACATATTGACTGCAATCTTGATATATGCAGTTGTAAGAACTGCCGTTCGGAGTTTATACAGTGGCTTAAAGACAGATATGACAGTATTGCAAATCTCAACAAGTCATTCGGAACTGTTGCAGACGGAATTGAATATACCGAATGGGAACAGGTTGCTGAAGAAAAGGAAAAAAGTCCCTCCCTTAAACTTGCATATTATCGTTTTGCATCGGAATGTCGCAGAAAATACATAAATTTTCAGGGAGCTGTTGCAAAAAAAAATATGCCGAAAATACCGCTTGAAGTTTCGGTGAATGCCGGCACAGATTTTTATTATGAATGTAACTGCATGAAATACGCATGCACGGAACATTTTCCGGAAGATGACGGATTCAATAATTTCAGATATGACCTTACAAGGGGAATCCTTGACAGAAATTTTATAGTTTCACAGAAATTCGGAAAATCCATACCACGCCCGAATACTTTAAAAGGAAGTGCGGTTCAGGCATTTTCACATGGTGCGGATACAATATATTACAAATGGAATACGGCTCTTTCGGGTGCGGATATGTTTGATTACGGTCTTATTGACCACAGCGGTATACCTTCAAGATGCTTTTTTGAGTTTTCGGAATTCTGCAAAATGGCTATGCGACTTGAAACTATAAACAGCACAGTTATAAAATCAGATATTGCAGTTCTTTATTCGCCGGAAAGTGAATTTGCGTTCGGACTGCACGAAGATTTTCCGTATATAAGGCAGATTATGAAATTCTATTCATCATTCAGAAAATACGGTGCAAACGTTGATGTTATCAATCCTAAAAAAGACCTTCTGGAATATTCGCTTGTAATAGCTCCATGCATGTATGTTAATGACAAGGCAGTCACAGAAAATATATACAGATATGTTATTAACGGCGGTACGCTTGTTATGACTTCAAGAAGTGGTGTAAAGGATTATGAAAACAAGTGTATTCCCGAACATCTCCCGACCGTATTCAGAGAATTAGTCGGTGCGGAAGTTATAGAATATGACCGCATTGCCGAAAATCAGAGTATATCTGATTATTCGGGACAGATTTTCAAGTGTTCTGAATGGTGCGACATTCTGAAATTAAATACAGCAAGGGCATATGCGGAATACAATAATAATTACTATATGGGTTGTCCGGCTGTAACTGTAAACGATTACTGCAAGGGCAAGGTTTATTATATAGGAACTGTTCCCGATGATAATTTCTGTATGGATTTTGTCGGAAAGCTTATGAAATATCACAGTATACCACGATTGCAGGGTATGCCGGACGGAATAGAAGTTACCACACGCACAAACGACAAGGATACATTTATAATATTTTTCAATAATTCTTCCGAAAATCAGATAATAGAACTTCCGAAAGCTATGTACAGCGTTATCGACAGCAGAGGAAAACAGAAAATTGAGCTTGCCCCGTATGATGCCGATATATTAAGAACCTGATTAAAAACAAAAGGGTGCGGATTTTCCGCACCCTTGATTTTTTTACCATACTTTATAATCAGGAATATTAACTCTGTAAGCAGTACCGGGGACAAAGAGGTCTTTTGCCTCGACAGGTCTGCCGAGCTTTTCGTTAGGCTGACCGATATGCTTGCGGAGTTCTCTGAAAGTAACACTGTTGAAAACGATATTCTTAACCTTTTCCTTATCGGGCTTTGTTCTTGAGAGATAGTCAAGAAGAACCTGCTGAATGTAGTAATAAGAACGGAGCTGTGTTTTTGCAAATCTTATCGGAACAGGTTTTTCCTCCGGATTTTCTTCCTGATTCTGTGAGGGCTGGAGCAGGAATAAATCATCGCCCTCATTATATCCGAGAGTAAGCTTTGCAAGGATTTCGGGGATAAATATTCTGATTTCAGCAGAAAGTGCAGGATTTCCGATAAAGTTGTCCATTTCTTCCTTCATTTTTACAGCCTCCTCAGGAGACTTGCAGTTTTCCATAATAGGGAGAGTTTTTCTTGTATATTCAACAACCTGTTCTTTAGTAAACGGGCAGAGGTCTTCCTCCTCCTTGTTTACGATGAAAGCGAACTGCTTTTCAACAACAGTAATATCCTGGTCTTTCCATGTATCGAGGTAAGGCTGGAATCTCTTGTTGAGTGACGGGCAGACAACACCGTTTATTCTTACTTCGATATTCTGCTTGTAGTTTTCAGTGCCTTTAGTACCCTGACGAGCAAGGAATATTCTTACCCAGTAGTATTTTTTTGAACCAAGGAAAGATGAAAGTGCATCTTTTATGTAGTATATAAGCATAGCCGGCTTTCTTTCAGGGTCACCCATAAGTACAACAGAATTTACATAGAGGTCATAATCATAGTGCTGACCGAGATAATTTGAAGAAATCGGAAGTGCCTTTCCCTTGTCAAACATCATTTTGATAGGTCTCCAGATAAGAGCCTCAAAGCTTTCAGCAAGCATTTTAAGAGCTGAATCGAAATCCTTGCCCTGTGATGCGATAGGTTCAATAATAGGTTCGTCCTTATCCTTGAGGTAATCGTTTCTGATTATAAAAATTGTCTGGAGGGTATATATACCGTCTTTTTCTTCATTTTTTACAACCTGAATATCGATTGTGTAGCCGAAACGGGGAATAAGTATGGCATTGTCATAAAGAGTACCTTTTATATTCTCGTTGATTTTTTCGAGAATGGTAATTCTGACATCAGCCTGCGGATTTGTTTTCATTTCGATGTTTTTCTTCTTGTTAAAAATAGCCAATTAAAACTCTCTCCTTTTTATTCAGGCGAAAAAGCCTGTAAATTTATTTTTTAATAAGTCTTACAGCAGACCAGCCCTCTTTGATATTGTATTCTTCAGCGGTAAAGCCTGCCGATTCGACAGCATCAGTTACTTCATGCATACGCTCCTCAATGATACCCGATATAATAAGAGTACCGTTTTTTCTGAGATAGCGTGCGAAAAAGTCTTTCATAGCAATAAGAACGTCAGCAACTATATTAGCCGTAATTATATCATAAGTGCCGTTGATTTTTTCGGCAAGTGCGGAATCAGAAATGATATTTCCGCAGTATGCCCTGTATTTTTCGGGATTTATATGATTTTTTCCGGCATTTTCAACAGCTGTATTAACAGCGTTTTCCTCAATGTCGACAGCAACGGCACTTTCAGCACCGAGGAGCATTGCACCTATTGAAAGAATACCACTGCCACAGCCTATATCAAGGATTTTGTCGCCTTTGACGAGTGATTTTTCAAGAAGTTCAAGGCAAAGCCTTGTAGTGTGATGCTGACCTGTTCCGAAACTTGAGGCAGGGTCAATTTCAAGAATAATTCTGTTTTCGGGATTTTCACAGCTTTCCCATGACGGTTTAATCATAAGTTTTTTTCCGACAGTGAAAGGTTTGAAATACTGTTTCCAGTTATTAGCCCAGTCCTCCTCACGTATGCCGGAACATTCAACGGCAAGTCTGCCATAAATATTTTCGGAATCGTTTGATTTCATATCAGCAATCATGGATTTTAAAGCTGTGAGCATTTCAGAACCCTGAGCGTTCTGCGGTATATAGACAGTAACACAGCTTTCGCAGTTTGAAAGACCGAGTAAATCCTCGTCTATATAGTCCCATTTTCCTTCCTTGTTTTCGAGAAATTCCTTAAAGCTTTCGGAATCCTGAATTTCAAAGCCTTTAATTCCAATATCCATAAGCTTTGCACAGAGAATATCAATTCCCTCGATAGATGTATAAATATTGACTTCTGTCCATTCCATTGGAAAAGACCTCCTTTAATGGATATTACTGCACATTTCTATAAGGAGCTGAATGACATCATCGTTGTCAACAGCTCCGTCACTGTTGCAGTCGGCAGTAAACCTCCCTAAAGCTGTAAACACTGAAATTTTATCAGGAAGTTCCCTTTCGGCAAGGATATATTCATTGAGAGCGGATATATCAAGCTTGTCGATAACTCCGTCACCGTTTACGTCACCTTTTTCCGGAATAGTATCGGGTTGCGGAACGGGTGCAATATCCTTAAGCGAAATTAAAGCGTATGAATTACCGAAAAGAATTTCAGCAGAATTTTCATTTAAGCTGTTTACTTTTACAACGGCATTTTTCGGAATGGTGCAGAGAACGTCTCCGTTTCCGCAGTCTGTAACTTCAGCCGTTTCGCTTATAACAGTATATTCATCAGTATAAGGGTTATCAAAAGTACTTACAACGGCAGTCTGTGAAATTACAATTGAAGTAGTAGCAGTAGTAGTTGAAGTAATTTCTTCAATTATATCGGGAGCGTCCGTTACAGTTTCTGACATATAATATTCAGCATACTGCATTGAAATCCAGCCGGTTGCACCGTTATATGAAATTTTTCCCCAGCCGTCTGAAAATTCCGTGACAGTAACCTTTTCGCCGTTTGGAATTAAAGCAAGTGATTGTGAATCAGCATTTGGATTTTCTCTCAGATTGAGAGCAGAGGCGGTAATTTCATAGATACCCTCTTTATAATCCGGAATTTCAGAGGGAGTATCAGGTTCTGTTGTATTTCCGCCGTCATATCTGAAATATCTGATTGTGTCGTGTGTGTATGAGCTGTAAGGATAGGCGGAAAGCATATCAGTGGAATCACTTCCGGGGTCGCACATATAGACAGTGTTTCCGTCGGTATATTCAGCGAAAACCCAGTGATTGCCGACATAGCATATTGAATAGTAGCCCTCGCTCTGAAGTTCAGCAAGCTTTTCTATGTATTCGGATTCTGTTGTGCCGGAAGGAACTGAATATTTTCCGGCAACTTCGAGATTAGGAACAGCCTCCTCAACAATATTCCAGTTGGCAAGATTTCCATAAGCATCAAAACCGCCTAAATCGTTCATAGAGTTTACAAAAGTGCCGGGGTTGAATGAATCTGAAGTGACAGCACCACAGTGTACAGCAAGAATTGCAATTGAAGTAGCAAGACAGCCAACGCCTGCAATTGTAGCATTTCCCGAACCCATATTTATACTTCCCCATCTTGAATCTGTCTGAAGCCAGTATTTATAATCAGGGTCAGATGCATATGATGAAACGGGATTTGTTACAAAGCAGGAACAGGCAAGCATTACAGCTGTTATGCCGGACAAGAATCTTTTGACCGGTTTTTGCATGTTAAAAAACCTCCGTATTAAATTTTATTTTTCTGGGATTTTCTGAAATTTCTGTATAATTCAGAGTAAAAATCAATAACCTCCTTTTTATCGTTTTCGGTCAGCCTGATTTTGCCGTATGATGATTTTTCAAACAGATTTCTGACGAGTGAAATATCAATCTGTTTTTCATCGTTAAGAGTCTGACAAAGTTCTTTTGCAGTCACGTCCTTTCCGAACCCAAAGATTTGACGTACTCTTAAAAAGACGAGTGCAACGGTTTTGTCAGGGTCAGCCCTTTTTATTCTGAGCATAAATAATATATTGACGACAGCGGGATAGAATTTAAACAAAAGCAGTCCCGCAGTCAGACAGACAGCAAGTATTATTCCGGAAGTATATATTCCTTTTGAAATATCAGCCTTCTGATAGTCAATTACATTGTCTGAAACAGTCGGTTCAAAGGAAGTCCAGCCGATAGCAGGAATATAAAGCTCCGGAAAGCCGTGAGCATCACGGATTCTTATTTCATAATCCGGAGAATTTGCTGATGATTTGCCATTAGTTTCAGCAGGCTGATTCATATTATAGCCTTCTGCATATCTTGCCGGAATACCGCATGCTCTTGCAAGCAGTACCATAGCAGTAGCGTATTCATAGCATACGCCTCTTTTAGTTTCAAAGAGAAAAGTTTCGGCATTTTCACCGTCACCCTTTTTGTAGGTAAGGTCATATATATAGTCATTGGCGAGAAAATACCTTTCAATAGCAAGAGCCTTTTCGTAATCGGATTCCATACCGTCAGTAATCTGCAAAGCGAGATTGTATATTTTCTGATTATCGCCATAATCAAGATTATTTTCAGCGGAATAAATTTCGCTGACGGCATCAGCCATAATATAAATTTCATCATTCATATCATTTTCTGAAAATATTCTGTACATATCCATATACATATTTTTTGTATCCTGATATGAAAGCGAAGTTATAATTCCGTATACATCAGCATTGTATATAAAGCTGTCGGAATAGTATGTTATATTATAACTGCTGTTGTTCGGAAAATTTCCGTCTTTTTCCCTGACAGTTCCGAAATTTGAAAATTCAGCCTCGGCAGTTTCGGGAACGTCCGCACTTATAATCCATTCCGGAACGGGAAGAAGTCCGGAATTATATCCCATAGAGTAAAGATTCAGGATTTTCTTTTCAGAATCCGGAATATCTGAAGGTATGCTATTTATATTATACTTCTTTACAAAGTCTTTGTCAAGTTTTGAACATAAAACAATAAGTTTAACTATTTCAGAAGGATTTTTCGGATAGTATTTTTCATTGAAATTATATTCATCGTAATCAAAAGACCACTTGTCCTCTGAATAATCGTAATCAGTGAAAACCTGAGTTTTAAGGCGTAAAGGCTCATCAGCCTTTGCATAGTAAAGAATTTTGTCATTAGTTTGCAGACTGCTGAATTTTCCTGATTCTGCCTGATTATTGAAAATATTTATTTTGCTTATAAGCATATCGGTGAAAGCGTCCATATTGATAAGGCTTTCGAGGTATGTTCTGTCTGCGGTAATATTCGGCTTGGGGAGAAGTGAGGATATAATTCCAAATACAAGAACATAAACTGCAACCGACTGGAATATGCTGTCTTTTCCTGCTTTTATGGAATTGTCACCGTTTCTGATATTATTGAATTTTATAACATTCAGCACAAATATTACTGAAAGCATAATTATAAATACAGCAGGCATCTGTTTGGATTCCTTGCCGTATATTACGAAAGGAATCATAAATACAAGAAAAGTCATTGATATTCTGTACTGAACCTTTGTGAAGTAATACACAACAGACGCAAAGAACCCTGTAAAGAATATAAATACAGCTATTGTATACCACTGACTATATTCGAGAGCGTCCTGAGTAGTAATGAACCAGAGCAGAAAGCCTATGGGATATGTTTCAGAGCCTTTTCTTATTGCAAAGCCTATGAGATACATTCCGGCAATGAATAATGCAGTATAAGTAAAAAAGCCGATAATCTTGTGTCTTGCTATGAAATCAAATATTCTGAAGATTACAGCCATTATCAGGAATGATGATATAAACCATAAAGGCGTTAAAATATCCCTGTAATAGTACATTACGGCAGTATTGAGAAAAACTGCATAAATAAGTGAACTGTCAGAAAGGACAGAAATAATTTTGTCTGAAAATTTTTTAACCGTCATATAGTCACACCTTTCTGAAACAGTTATCCGGATTTAAATTCCATATATTTACAGGGGAATTTGTAACAGCATTTTCATCGGCAACAATAAAGTGTATATTATCCTTGTTAGCTTTTACGAAATCCGAATTTATAAGCTTTTCGGGAATTTCAGCGGAAAACATAATATATGCACAAGCCTTTTCAGAATAAAAAATACTTTCATCAAAATGAGAAATATTTTCAGACGGAGTTATTAAAACCGTCATAAGAATATTATTTAACGATTCCTCACTTTCGGCAGTAAAACACTGCAAATCATTGTTTTCGGATTTGAAATATACTTTACATGCGATACCCTGCTTTATGAAAAGCGAAAGCAGAGCAAAAGCTCCCTGAATATTTTTTTCCTGATTAAGTATATTTTTGTGGCACAGGTCTATTATTACAACCGGCTGAACTGATGCAGATGCCTCATCAAGGCGAACCATAAGTTTACTGCGTTTTGAGGAGAGTTTCCAGTTAATTCTTTTAAGGGAATCACCCTCAATATATTCACGGTGTTCATATCCTGCGACTGAATTTGCGGAAAATGCAAGCGGTGAATCCTGTTCCTCATCGTCACTTGTAACTACTATATCATTCACGGCACGGAAAAGGGCATTTGATGAATTTATTTCCGGAATATCCGGTATAACGCCGATATTTTTTGACTGCATTTCTGTTTCTGCCGGATATGAAACAACGCCCATAAATCCCGATGAAAAAATTCCGCTGATATATATTCTGCTGTTTCCGCCTGTCAGAGCATCAATGTCAAATTCAAATTCTTCTGAAGTTTTCAGGGAAAGCGATAATTTAAAATGCTTTTCGTCACCGCCGATAACTTCACCTGTTTTAATAAACAAATCAACGAACGCAAGAGGGAGCTTTCCCGTTTTTCCGGCAGTAATTTTTACTTTGAGCTTGTCTCCCTTTCTGACATATTCATCACATGAAAAGCTTATATTTATTCTTTTTCGGGCAAGATATGCGGTAAGATATGAAATCACGGCTGAAAACAGTGCAAAATATGCAAGAATCATACCTGTTTCGCCGTCAATATAGAAAGTAAATATAAAAATCAGAAACCATACAAAGCATATTCCGAAAATATTTTTTAATATATTGCCTTTGTTTTTTTTCAGATTAGGGTTAAACTGTTCTTTCATACAGGTATTTCCGCCTTTTTCAGTAATTCTGATATATAATTTTCGGCTGTATGAAAATTATTTTTCCCCTGAGGTGAAAGAATAATTCTGTGTGAGAGAACAGAAACGGCAATATTCTTGACATCATCGGGTATAACGTATTCACGTTCATGCATATATGCAGATGCTTTCGAGCCTTTATGAAGTGCAATGCTACCTCTCGGACTGACTCCGAGTGAAAGATTGGGGTCATTTCGGGTCATACCTGCTATTCTGACGATATAGTCCTTGATTTCGGGAGAAGTTCTGATTTTTTTTACTTCCGACTGCATTTGTATAATATCATCGCCCGTAAGAACAGTATCAGCAATATTTTTTATGGGATTATTGAATTCAGTGCGTTCAAGTATTTTAATTTCCTCTGAACATTCGGGATAGCCCATTGAAAGCTTCATAAAGAATCTGTCCATCTGTGCTTCCGGCAGATGATAAGTGCCGTATGTTTCAATGGGGTTCTGTGTTGCCATAACCATAAAAGGTTTGGGGAGCTTGTGTGTCTGACCGTCAACGCTTATCTGATATTCTTCCATAACTTCAAGCAATGCAGACTGAACTTTTGGAGATGCTCTGTTTATTTCATCGGCAAGGAGAAAATTGCACATTGCAACACCTTCACGGTAAACAAAATTTCCTGTCTTGTCAACAATCGAAAAACCGACAATATCCGACGGCATTATGTCGGGAGTAAGCTGTATTCTGTTGAATTTTCCTCCGACAGAACGTGAAAGAGCCGTGACAAGCTGTGTTTTTCCTACTCCCGGAACGTCCTCAAGGAGTACATGACCTTCACAAAGCAGTGAAATTATAACTTTTCTTATAGTTTCGTCCTTGCCTACAATAACTTTTGAGATTGAATCGGCAAGCATTTTTGTTTTGATGTTCATTTTAAAAATTCCTCCGGATTTCTTATAACAAGTATATTATACCATATATTGTTTAAAAATTCAATACACCATAGATAGATTTTAACAGAAATTTATGATAAATTATGTGCAAAAAGTGAAAATTGTTTTAAATTCCTTGACTTTGCCAGTCAATGACAGTAATATTAAATATATCTCATTCATAAGCATTAAAAAGGAACTGTCGATTTTTCGACAGCTTTCCGGAAACTAAAGAAAGAGAGTTTTTAAAAATGAAAAAGCAATTTAAACTTAAGAAACTAAACGGAAGAAGTTTTCAGATGTTCGGAATAGTATCCGTTATTCTGGCTACACTTGTTTCATTTGCGTATCTTATGCCGGAAAACAGTACAGCGTCAGAAACAGCTCTTGTGCCTGCTGTTACGATAGTTACATCGACTTCTGCAACAACTACTGTAACTTCTTCAACAAGCACAACGCTTACAACTTCAAAAACTGTGACTGCAACATCTTCAGTTTCAACAACAACAACGGCAACGACATCAACGTCCCTGACTTCAACCACAACCACAACAATAACAACAACCAAGCCGGAAACTGTTTCTTCTTCTGTTACGGCAACAACGTCTGAAACAACAACTGCACCCGTAACTGAAATTCTTTATATAGCTGAAAATACTGAAACAGTTGCCGGAGAGGCTGATGAATCATCATTTTATGATGAAGATTATGAAGAATCAGACAAGCAGTATGAGTATGATGATGATGAAAGCGGAATTTCCGGAGAAAGAATTTATCTCGGAACTTTCAAGATAACTCATTACTGTGCATGCTCGCAGTGCTGTGGCGAAAGCACCGGACTGACTGCAAGCGGAACTTATGCGACTGCCGGACGAACTGTCGGAGCATCAAGTGCATTTGATTTCGGCACACAGCTTGAAATTGACGGTCATGTTTATGTCGTTGAGGACAGGGGAGGATTTTCTGAAAATACAATAGATATTTTCTGTGATTCCCACGAGGAGGCTCTCGAAAAGGGAAGTTATTATACTGATGTGTACATAATAGCGGATTGAAATTAATCTGAAAAGAAAAAGGGGCAGACTTTTTTTAAAAGAGTCTGTCCCTTTTTTCAGGTTTTTGAAGTTAGCTTGAAAACGTCAGCAGCTGCTCCTATAACAACAATGTGGTCATCAAAACCAAATCTGTAATCAGCACCCGGTAATGACTGCAGAGAATTTCCTTTTTTTACTGCAATAATATTTACCTTGTATTTCTTGCGTACATCAATATCAAAAATGGTCTTGCCTGCCCAGTCAGGTATTATAGGGATTTCGTAAAGTGAAAATTCGCTTGTAAGCGGGATATAATCAAAGACATTCTTTGCATTGTATCTTACAGCAAGCCTGTTTGCCGTTTCCTTTTCGGGATATACAATTTCATCAGCACCGATTTTTTTAAGCAAATCAGCCTGAATATCCTGATTAGCCTTTGCCATTACAAATTTCGCATTGTATTTTTTCAGAAGTGAAGTGATTACAAGCGAAGACTGAAAATCTTCTCCGATAGTTACAAAACATATGTCGAACTGGTCAACGCCGAGAGATTTTATTACATTTTCGTTAGTACAGTCGCCAATCTGCGAATCTTCAAATGTAACCGAAAGCTCTCCGATAAGTTTTTCATTAGAATCAACAATCATAACATCGTTGCCTAAATCAAGCATTCTTTTGGCAAGATGTCTGCCGAATCGTCCCATTCCAATAACAAGTACGGATTTCATTAGAAAAAATCTCCTTTTATTATTCAAGATATGTGAATTATAGCATATTGAAAGCCTTTTGTCAAGGGAAAACCGAATTTGTTTTAATTAATTGATTTTATATTCAAATCGCCGGCAGTTATGAAAAAAATTGTCATAAACTATTGAATTTTGTTCAAAAGTATTGTATAATTAATATGCTCAATCTATATTTAAGGAGGAATTTATATGAAAAGTTTAAGATTTATGAGACTGTCCTCTTTGCAGGAGGAAAATTTCATAAAAATTGTTTACGGGAAAAACCGCAAATTTTCCGGATACGTCACCGGAAATGACCATAAAAAATCATTGGAATTATTGAATAAAAAAGGTGAACTTTTAGTTATAGAATACAATGAAATAAAATCTTTTATCATAAAAAATAAAACTGTCGGATATGTTCCGGTTCAGAAAGCTGATGAAAAGGTTTCATTTACAGTTAAAAATTCCGTTCCGGATACAGCTCCGGAATCAAAAACAGAAACAGCTGTTCCGGAAAAATCAGAAGAAACCCAAGAAATTATTTCCGAATCTGATATTCCGCCCGTTTCTGAACCGGAACCCGAAACTTTTATTCCGGAAGTGCCGGATTCAGCGGATTTTTTCAGCAGAGAAAATTATATACAAGTTCCCGAAATAAACCGTGACTATATAGTCAATCTTTATAACGGCATAGACAACAGGGAAATAAAAATTATAGTAACAAGATATTTCAACAGCTTTATGGCAGGTGATAAAAGTCATCAGAAAGATAAATGCATTTCTGCCGTTGCCGGATTCCGGAGAGATTTTCCGGAGTACAGCGAAGATAAAAATGCTGTGAGACTTCTTGCTTTTATGTATGCCTACAATGGAGATTTTGATAATGCATGCGATATTTTCACAAATGCGGAGGATTACCGTAATGTGGCTCTTTATGCATATCTTTCCGGAAACTATGAATCAGCTTTGCTTAATTCATATATTTTTATAAACAGTCAGTTGCAGAATGGTCAGAAATATCCCGAAAATGTTCTTTATATACTTATCCGTTCAACTGTTGAAACAGACAACGCTTTCTATATTTCGGAACTTGTTAAAAATTATCCGTATTCGGGTTGCAGTGATGAGGCAAGTCTCGAGGGAGGACTCGACTATCTTCTCTATAAAAAGAATAATTTTCAGAGTGAATCTCTTGACCTGAAATTAATCAGACTGAAAGACTGTTATAATTTTCAGCATTATGAATTTGATGCAGATATTAAAAATTTCCCTGATGATGTTATGTTCGGGCATATATTCGATGTAAATGGTCTTACATGTTCAATTTATCCTTTCAGCAGTCCGGGGAAAAAATATACTTTTTACCGCAGTTCAATAAAGCAGAAAGAGCTTTCCGAAAAGCTTTCCGATGAGGAACAGGACGTTACACGCATAAATGTTGCGTTTAATTCGAGAGACGGGCAGAATGCTTTAAACGTCAGGGAAATTTTATTTGCTCCCGAAACAATGGCAAATCTCGGAATAAAATATTTTGAGATAAAAAACTATAAATCAGCCCTTGACTGCTTTCTGTGTGCTTTTAATGATGATGAACAGAAAGAGGAATTATTCTTCCATATAGTTCAGTGTTATCTGTCACTTGCAAAAACTGAAAATAAGAGTCAGAATTACAAGAGCCTAAAAAAATTTGCTGACAAATACGGTTCATGCGTATCGGACAAATACAGGCTGAATGAAATATATTTCAATATATTCAAAGAAACAGGCACTGAAAAGCAAATAAGCGAATATCTTGAACTTCTGATTGAAAATGCTGAAAGCTCTGAAAAGAAACTGATTTATATCAGGAAAAAGGCAGAAATGCTTTATAATAAAAATCTCTTTGCGGAAACTCTTGACGTTCTTAACAGCTGGACTGAATGTTTTAACAGTTCAGACAGCGTAGTACAGGAGCTTTACAGTGAAACGGAAAAAAATACAATACTTCCGCTTATTGATAAATGCAGAGAAAAAACAGAAGAAATTCCGGCTGAAGAAACTGTTACGGAATCCGAAGAAATTATTGCTGAAATTCCGGAAACTACTCCCGAACCTCAGGAAACTATTCCGCAGGAAGAAGAAACTTTTCCCAAAATTGAAGAAATTATTCCCGAACCCGGAACTGAAATCAAATCTGAAGATGTTTCAAAGCAGAATCAGGAAAAATACATTGTTATGCCGTATGAGAGGGGAATACTTCCCGAAACCGAAAATAAAACGGAATATTCCGTTAAGTTCTTTGATGGCAGTGAAAATTATGATGTTAAGAAATGCTGTTCCGAACTGAAAAAATTCTTCAGAAAAATAAGCAGGGATAAGTCTTTTATACAGATTTTTATACATAAAATCATCAAAATGGGATTTTTCAGTGAGAATGTATTAAAACTTCTTATGGATGTGATTATTGAGGAACGAAAAGAAAATAATTATAATTCAGTTGATGAAATACTGCTTTTCTTTTATTCAACAGGTATGCTTGGAAAAATTGTTAACGAACCTGAAAACAGCGAAAAATATTATTTCATAACGAAAAAGGGTGCTGATGTCTTAAATAAAGAAGATATCAAGAAAGAGATATTCCCGAATATATCAAAGGACAACAGAAGAAGAATAAAAATAAGTTCATTTGTTGCTGATGAATTATCTCCTGTGCAGATATATATTAATCATTATGGCATTATATCAGAGGCAATTTCTCCTTATTCAAAAAAATATATAATTGATTCTGAAAAGCAGGATATGATATATTTCAAAGCAACTTCTTTAATTTTCAGAAACAGGTCAGTTCCATGTGCCAATGCAAAAGATGAATGTGTTTTTATGATTTTAACTCCCGATATAAAAGCAGATACTGATGAGGAGCTTTACAGAAAATGCATTAAAAAATTTGCTGAAGTTTTAAAAATCAAAACTGAAAGACTTAAATCTCCTGATAAATTTGCTGTGGCTGTTATTTCGGAACAGTACGGTTCTGAATGGGCGGAAATAATTTCCGAAAGCTTAAGCGAATATGTTACAGAGGAAAATATTTATATTTCCTCCGGAGACGGAAATTTTGAGGACTGCAATGGAATTTCTTTCACTCCGGCACAAATAATATCTGTTCTTGTCTGCGAAAATCCTCCGGAAAATCCCGAAGATTACAATG
>JAEDMB010000154.1 GCA_016303235.1 Oscillospiraceae bacterium | reverse complement strand
CAGCGAAATTATTATGCTTGTCAACTTTCTTTTCAAGCTGTTCAATGCGGTAATTCGTCATTTTGGAAGATACAAGTATACCGCCGAGACTTCCGGCAAGCGTTCCGATAAGCGATATAAGAGAAATTATTATTGTTTCAGACATTTTTTAACTCCTTATAAATAAAATTCTTTCCGCCATTTATATATTAATTATGGAAATTTTCTTTACAGTAAAAACGGGATTTGTGGTGCTTAATTTCAAACGCAGATAATATTCACTGTTTTCGGGAGCTGACAGAAGGCTGAAACAGGCGGAAATGAATGTGTTTACAGCATAAAAAGCCGGAATGATATTAAATTCAGCGGATTTTTCGGAAGTAAAATCAGGTGATGGAATGATTTCAGGGGTTATACCGTCACCGTCAGAAGTGCAGTTGTATTCAATCATCAGAACGCTTTTTGAATTGATTTTAACAGGTTCGGAACATAAAGCGGTCAGATTTGCATTCCAGCCGAATGAATTTGAAAATTTCATACAGTAGCCGTTGCTTTCATCGCAGAACGATGAAACTTTTGCAACAGTTTCATCAAAAGAAAAAATTCTGTCGTCCCACTGTGAATTTTTGAACGACCATTTATCCTTATAAGCCGAATAATCGGAATTGTCAAAAAGCGTTGTAATTGTGATATTTCCTCCGCCTGACTGAATAGAAGAAATCAGGTCGTTAAGCGTTGACATCTGATTCCATAAAGAAGAAATTTCGCCCGAAATTACTTTATTCTGTACCGGATTTTCCGAGGAATCGGAAAGCGAATCATCAACAGTAACAGAACCGCCCGAAGTTTTCAGGTTCGGAGTAGTAAACGAGCTGTTTTTGTCGGTAATCAGGAGCTTGTAAGATGTTTCAGTATTTTCGGCAATCGTAATAGCAGGAGAAAATCCGTCCTGACCGTCAGAACCTTTTTCGCCCTGTTCACCTTTTTCACCTTGAATACCTTGCAATCCCTGTTCACCCTTATCACCTTTTTCACCCTGAATGCCTTGCAAACCCTGTTCGCCTTTGTCACCTTTTTCACCCTTAATTGAATTTATGAAATCCGTTTCAGTTCCGGAATTTCCGAGCGACAGCCATATTTGATAGGCGGATTTTCCGTCTGCACCGTCAGAGCCTTTTGCACCAGTATCGCCTTTATCTCCCTTTTCACCTTGAACACCTTGCAACCCCTGTTCACCTCTGTCACCTTTTTCCCCTTGAACACCTTGCAAACCTTGTTCGCCCCTGTCACCTTTTTCACCTTTGATTGAGTTTATGAAATCCGTTTCAGTTCCAGAATTTCCGAGTGACAGCCATATTTCATAGGCGGATTTTCCGTCAGAGCCTTTCGAACCAGTATCGCCTTTATCTCCTTTTTCGCCTTGAACACCCTGCAGACCCTGTTCACCTTTTTCGCCTTGAACACCCTGCAGACCCTGTTCACCTTTTTCGCCCTGAATACCCTTTTCGCCTCTTGACGGAAGTCCGGTATCTTCATATTCAAGCGTATCAGCGTTGAAAATCCACCAGTTATCGTTTTTGATAATCGGGGCTTTAACGCTGATTTCTTCAGCTTTTGCGAGTATTTCCGACATTTCGGATATAGCCTTTTCAATCATATCAGGCTGAGGAAGTCCCTCACCGACAGCACTTTCTCTTACAAAAATATCGGATAAATCGTATTTTATAACAAGTTCATCGCCCCTGACTCCTCTGATTTCGAGTTTAAGAACGCCCGAAACTGCCGTGAAATATTCATCAACAGTCCACGTCAGAAATATTGAACCGTCTTTTATCTGTTTTCTGAGAGTCTGTTCTATAAGATTACAGGCTGAATTTACTCCACGGATTATAAAAGCACATTCCGACAAATCAATGCCGTGATAAAACTGTGATATTTGAAATGTCAGAATATCGGCATTTTTTTCACCGCAGGCAAGCAGATGCCCGACATCTGACATATCAATATATTTCTGATTCGCCCTTAAAATCATAAAAGTCTCCTTAATCATCAGCAAGCACAATTCCGCTGTCCATATAGTATTTTTTGCCGTTCAGTGTGCAGTCACTGAAAACAAAACTTGATAACTGCGATGCCAAAATTACGTAAACATCTTTCATAACGCATTCGGAATTTTTATAGAAAAAATTCTGTATAGATGTTACTTTTGAGTTAAAATTGGCGTTAGTGGAAGGGAACGTGTTAATTTGTATAAGCTCGGTCAAGTTGTCAGATGAAATTATATATCCGTTTATTGGAGTTGAACCCGTGCCGTTGCCTATAAATGCAAGCCCCGTTTCTTCTGCTCCTGTCAACTGATTTACTGCTGTGCCAATGACTATGTGGCTTAAATTCGTTGTTGGTACAAGGTTAATTGAACCGCTTGATGCCATAAACGTAAAGCAGAAAACTTTATTCGTTTTAACTGTTTTTGTCATAAAATATCCGTTTGTTCCGCTTGTTTCAACAGCAGATATTATGGAACTGCCTTTTATGATTTGCAGTTTTATTGTTGTGTTTACCAGTAACAATTTAATGCTGACTGTTTCATAAAGATAAAAGTTTGCAGATGAGCCGTCTTCGGCAATTTCAACGTTTTTCCAGTCATAAGCAGACTGTAAATCTGAAACAAATTCAGAAAATACGTCATGATTATAGTTTTTAGTGTATGTCTGTGCCATATTAACCCTCGCTTTCTATAACAGTCATATTGCCGGAAATTCCTTTATCCAAGCCTGTTAAATCCGCACAAACAAGACCATACAGCTTGTTTGTTGACTCACCGTCCAACATAGCTTTGATTTCCTCAAGCAGTTTTTTGATTTCTGCAAACATACTGTCAAACTCCTTTAACTTTAATGTTATTACTTTATTCTGAACCGGATTTTCGGAAGTTTCTGAAAGCATATTGTCAATTATAATATTTTTCAGCAGATTGGGAGTTTCAAAATAGCCGTTCTTGTCGGTGATTTTTAAAATATACGAATTATCAGTGTTTTCAGATACCTCAATAGTCGGCGAAAAACCGTCCGAGCCACGTTCTCCGGTATCGCCTTTATCACCTTTTTCGCCCTGGTCTCCTTTGTCGCCTTTTTCACCTTTCAGAGCCTGAAACTCACCGTCTGAAATATCATTTTTCAGCTTTGCAATTTCGGTATTGATTTTCGTATAAGCCAAGTCCTTGACCTTAGCCGACTGCGAACGCCTTGCCGATGCACAGAGTACACGTGTATCCTTGCCGGCACAGGAGAGCGTATAACCGCCTCTGAACTGCCATTTAATCGAAGTAACCCAGCTTTCCTGACCGTTCGGGAGAGTAATTTTCTGACCGAGCTGAAAATTTTTTTTACAGTGGCATTTCAGATTAAAGGGGCGGAACAGCAGACCGTGACAGTTACCACCGTCACCGCATAATTTTCCATAGATATTGTCAATAATATCCGTAGCATTTCCGTATTCTTCGCCGTCACTTCCGATAACACGATTATACTGCCAGTGACCGTCCTTGAACGGATTTTCGGAAATGTCAATTGTAATGCCGTTTACATCATTGTAAGTGCTTCCGCTTGTACCGTCATAAATATCAGTATAAACACGCTTAAAATCAAGCGTAAAATCGGCGATTTCACAGGAATCGAGTTCAATTTCATCAATTGAAACTTCATTCATAATTTCTTCGCCAAACTGACCTATGCGGATTTCAGCATTTCCGTCCGAATAGTCCACATAAACAAATCCGCACGCAATTTCAGCAAGCCAGGAAGCATAATCACGGGGATTTTTGGTTGAAATTTCTCCGACCATATCAGTCGGCAGTAAACAAAAACCTTGACCTGACGGAAAATAATTTATAATTTTATCATCAACATAACATTGAAGTT
>JAEDMB010000153.1 GCA_016303235.1 Oscillospiraceae bacterium | reverse complement strand
CGGGGCGTGGGAATACATCGCTGAATTTTTCAAATTCTTCATTGAAGTTATGCCAGCCCTCACGTTCGCCGTTTACGATTACTTTAAGCATAGGCTTTTTAAGTGAATCAACAGCGAGGTCAACCTGATGTGCAACATCTCCGTCCGAAGTGCATACTATTGCAGAAACTCCGGCAGCCTCAAAGCGGTATGTGAAATCATGTTCAACAAGGAGATTTGTCGCAGGAATTACAATAGCACCGAGTCTGTGAAGTGCGAGTATTGAGAACCAGAACTGATAATGTCTCTTTAATACAAGCATAACTCTGTCGCCTTTTTTGATTCCGAGTGAACGGAAATAATTGGCAGTCATGCAGGAATATTTTCTGATTTCCTCAAAAGTAAATCTCTTTTCCTCCATATTGTTGGATACATAGATAAGAGCAGTTTTATCCGGTGATTTCTTTGCAAGAAAATCAACGACATCAAAAGCAAAGTTAAAATGTTCCTGATTGAAGAAATCAATACTTTTCAGTGAACCGTCCTCATTTTCTGTAATTTTTGCGAATGTGTCGGCAACAGGATTTTCAACGTTGGCAAGCTTGAAATTTGTAACATGTGAAAGTTCGGTCGGCTTTTCGTGGCCTTCATTTATAGCTTTACGGCTTGAATCCATAACAATTGCATATACCTGACAGTCCTGTCCGCCGTATGCAGCAACATCATGGGGCATAGTACTGTCGTAATAGATACAGTCGCCCTCGTTGAGAATTTCAACATTGTTTCCGATAGTAACCTTGAGAGAGCCTTTAACGACAATATCAAGTTCCTGGTCTTTGTGTGTGCTGAAATGAGGATTTTTAAGATTTTCTTCGGAATATGGAATAGTTACGAGGAACGGTTCAGCAATTTTATTTTTGAAAAGCGGAGCAAGTCTGCTGTAATTAAAGCCCTTTCTTCTTACAATCGGAACGCCCTCTCCCTTTCTTGTAACGTTGTAGCCGTTAAGGCTCGGACTCTTACCTTCCATAAGGTCAGTAATTTCAACACCGCATGCATTGGCGAACTTATAGATAAAAGTAAAGCTGAAATCATGTTCACCGCTTTCATAGGACTTGTATTCTTCGGGAGTGATGTCAGTTTTGACAGCCATTTCCTCAGGAGTAAAGCCCAGCGATTCACGGACTGCTATAATTCGCAGAGCGACCTCTCTTATTTTTTTTTCGGTGTCAACAGTTTTTTGACTCATTATACATAGCTTCTCCTTTCGTAAAATATAGTCTGTCAAAATTGAGCTGTATATAATAACAGCCGAAGCTTGTATTTCAACGGACTGAGCTTTCAGGGCTCGTATTATAAATTATATCACGAAAAATGTCTGATTGTCAATATTTTGCTTTAATTTCTCATAAATTTTTTTGTGTGAAAAAAGTAAAATTATGCTATTATAAAAATGGGCATTTTTTTCTTGACTTATTCATATTTTTCGTATATAATATATTTTAAGAGTAAAAATTTTTTTGCTCCTGAGTTTATATTTTTTGGAGGGATTTAATTTGAAGAAACTTATATCTTTATTTTCAGCACTTTCAATAGGTGCCTCAGCACTCTGTATTCCGACTGCAAATGCTGTTGAAAGCAAGGGTAACCTTGTAATTCTCGGTGACAGCATATCTTCCGGATACGGTCTTGATGAAAGTGAATATAATTACGGAGAAATTCTCGGAGAATATCTTGATTATGATACTGAAAATTTTGCCGTTCCCGGACTTACAACAGCAGGACTTGTTGAAAAGCTTGCCGATGAAAATGTAAAAAATGCTGTATCCAATGCCGATATGATTGTTATTTCAATAGGCGGAAATGACTTTATAAGCACAGCCCGTGACGTTTTCAGTGAAAAATACGGCGAAATCGTTGATATTACTGATTTGAATGCAATCTTTACAATGTTTAAGAGCGATGTTATGAAAGCTCTTGCAACATTAAGCAATCTTTACACTACAAAATTCCCGCAGGCTTGCGACACTGCAATTGCAAATATCGAACAGATAAGCAGTACAATTTATTCGCTTAACCCCGATGCGGAAGTTGTTTTCCAGAATATCTATGACCCGTTCCAGATTGATGAAGAAAAATATGAAAAGTACATACTTGCTGATGCAACTTATAAAAACGGCTATAACGGTCTTAAAAGAGCTGTTTATTACAATATCAATGCAACAAAAACATATGAAGGAAACTATCCCGTATCTTTCAATGTAAGAATAAATGATGCTGTCGGAAATGCTCATGTTGCTGATATATGCGGTGCATTTACTGCCGATGAAGTAAGAGATGATGACCTTACACAGCCTTATGGAAATGTATCATATTTTACAGACGTATTTGATACATATAACAGGGATTTCCACCCGAATCAGAAAGGTCATCTTGAAATAGCATCTGCAATTCTTGAGGAACTTAATATAACTCCTTCTGCAAACAGAAAAATGCGTGCTGTTTATAATAATCTTTCAAGTGATGAAAAAGCATCTTATCCGGAACTCAGAGTTAATAATGTTAAAACATATGCAGAGGCATCTTCTATGCTTAAAGGCGATTACAACGACGACAACGAAGTTAATGCATCAGATGCTTCCGCAGTTCTTGCACAGTATGCACAGGAATCTTCCGGAATAACTGTTGAAATTTCAAAAGATGTATTTGTATCCGCTGATGTAAACGGTGATGATAAAATAGATTCTTCCGATGCATCTGCAATTCTTGCTTACTATGCAAAGATTTCCGCAGGCGGAGACAAAAACTGGGATTGATTTTTTTCAGAAAAGCGGGCAGTTTTTCAACTGTCCGTTTTGCTTTAATAATGAAATTATTTCCGTATTCTCACATAATTATCACATACGGGGTTTATAATAGCTTATATTATTTTTCAGGAGGATTTTTTTAATGAAATACAAAGGGGAAAAATGCTTTTACTGCAATGAGGAATTCAATGACAATGATGATGTCGTTGTATGTCCCGAATGCGGTACTCCTTATCACAGGGACTGCTACAAGCAGGCAGGTTCATGTATAAATCATCAGTTGCATGAATCCGGAGAAAGCTGGAAAAATACTGTTGACACTGATAACAAGGCTGATAAAACCGAATCTGACAATGCTGAAACTAAAAACCTTTCTGATGAACAAACACAGACAGAAAACAATCCTTTCGGCTTTGACCTTACAAAACCCTTTTTCGGTCTTGACCCGAATGAAGATTTTGAGGGTGCAACAATGGGTGAAATTTTTACATTCGTAAAAACAAATACACTTTATTATATTCCCCTTTTCAAAAAGATGAAAGATATGGGAAGTAAAATTTCATTCAATCTTACGTCTTTTCTTTTTCCGTATTTCTATTTTGCAAACCGCAAAATGTGGTTTATGGCACTTGTATCGGTTTTTGTAATGCTTCTCCTGCAGATTCCTGCACTTCTTATAGGTCTCAGTGACAATATAGCATATGGATTTTTAGATGAATCTATGGTTGAGTATGCACAGAGTGTTTTTCATAATCTGCTTGTGTTTATTGAAAACAATTATCATACCATAGAGGCATGTGCATGGGTATGCAATATCGGGATTTATGTTTTCAGATTTGCAATGTGTCTTTTCGGAAACTGGCTATATTACAGATTTACTATAAAATCAGTAAATAAATTAAAGCTCCGCTGTCCTGACCCTCAGAGAAGAATGAGTATTATAAGCAGTACAGGCGGAACGAGTGTTCTTAATATATTTCTGATTGCTCTTATATTTTTTGCCGGATATATTCTTCTTGCATTCGGCATTGATGTTGTTTCACTTCTCATATAAAAATTTTCGGGCGGAATACAAAATATTTCCGCCCTTTCTGATTTTTACGGAAAAACTGTTGAAATCCTGCTTTTAATATGGTATAATAAAAAAA
>JAEDMB010000152.1 GCA_016303235.1 Oscillospiraceae bacterium | reverse complement strand
CTATAATAAGCTACAAGCATATTTTCGGCAATAGATTTCCCGAATCTTCTCGGACGGCTTACACATATTTCTTTCTGAGTAGTTTCAAGAACGTGATTTGTGAAATCAATCAGAATAGTTTTATCAACATAAATTTCAGAATTTACAGTCTCTCTGAATAATTCATTTCCCGGATTTAAATAAATTCCCTTTCCTGACACCTCTTTTTTAATACTTATTTTTCATTTCTGAACTGAACAGCAGTTTTTCCTGATTTTTTTTTAAATATTCTCATAAAATGGCTCGGATTGTTAAAACCGCATTGTAATGCAATTTCTACTATTGTCAGGTTAGTATCGGATAAAAGTGATTTTGCTTTGCTGATACGTGCATTTATATGGTCTTCTTTAAATGGTATTTTAAACTGCGACTTGTATATTTTTCTGAAATAGCCGTTGCTTATTCCAAGATTATTTGCAAGTGTTTCAGAGTTCCATTCAAGATTAGGAGAAAGATAAATTTCTTTTCTTATTCTTTTAAGCTGTACAGAATAATCAGTTACACAATCTTTCAGATTTTTATTTTCAAATTTGTTTTTTGCAGAATTTAAAAATTCTTCAGTTTCGCTTAAAGAGAATACTGTTGAAAAATCACAGTTAATATCAGGAATTTCAGACAGGACAGGCTGACCCTGCAGTCTTTGTATTATAAGCTCAAGCGAGACAATAAATTTATTTGCAGTTTCGTTTTCTTTTTCAATGCTTTCCAGTTTCATAAGTACAGCAAATTCTTTTTCGCCTGTTCTTGCACAAAGCTTATCGGACGAACACAGCATTGTCAGAGCATTAGCTACAACGGTATCTATAATTTTGTTGTTATTAATCGTAGAAACATTATATTTTGACCACGAAAAAACAAGCATTAAGCATAGTTTGCTGTCTTTTTTTGCATTAATGATAAAATCAGAAGCATTTTTTAACAAGCCTTTTTTGTTCAACATTCCAGTTAGCTGGTCTCTCAAAGAATATTCCTCTACAACCTTGTTCATGCGTTCAATATTGATTTTATTTCTTAGGGTATTCAGTCCGTTTGCAAGAGAGTCACGCCAGTACTGTAAAAAAATATCTATATAATATTTACTTCCGTCCTCATAATGCATCGCCATATATCCAAGATTCAATGAAACATAGTGTATTGGCATAATAACTACAAACTTTGTTTCGTGTTCTGTTGCAAGAATCGGAAGTATCTTTCTTGTTTCAAAAAAATAATTGTTCTGTTTATTATGATGAAGATTTTTTGTGAGGAGCAGTAACATTTTCTTTGTATAGCTGTTGTCATTTTCTGCCGTTTTATTATCTGACAAATCAACGTTCCAGTTATCACACAGGCAAATATCCAGCTGTATAAGGTCAGAGATAAGATATGTAAGACTGCTTATTATTTCAGTAAAATCTTTCAGATTATCTGCTTCAGACATTTTTACCATAAGATTTGAATTAAGATACATTTCCTGCAGATTTTTATTCTGAATCATATTATAATGTATTTTTTTCTGAATATTAATTCTTTTCGGCAGACAGCCACAGCTTTCACCATATTTTATATTATAGTTTTTTTTGACTGCTTTTTGGGGTTTTTCGGCTGTTATGATTTCGTGAATTTTTGATACGGCTTTAAATGCAAGTTCCTTTTCCTTGTGTACAACAGTAGTTATCGGAGGCTCATATGAAAGAGCTTCAATATTTCCGTCATATCCCGTTACGGCAATTTGTTCAGGTATTTTTATTTTGAATTTCTTAAGTGAATCACATAATGATACTGCCATGGAATCATTTGTGCATACAACAGCCTCGGGCATTTCAATTTCACCGTTGCAAATTTTCTCTGCAAGATTTTTTGCACTGTCTTTCCAAAAATCTCCGTAAAAGAAATTACTGTCGTTTAAATTGTAATACTGCATTGCCTCACGGAATCCGGCAAGCCTTTCCTCAGCTTCATAAGAGCCTTCAGGACCTGTAAGGCAGTATATTTTCTCATATCCGTGAACTGTTATAAGATGTTCTGTAACAATAAAAACTTCATCTCTCTGCGATGTATAGACATAAGGAAAATTGTCTTGTTGCCTTTCAAGTGCAATGCATGGTATACCTGTTTTCTTTATAATACTGGTTATATATTCAATAACACGCAGGCTGTGAAATCTTCCGGCTGCAAATAAAATTCCATCAAGCTCGGCACAGCCTAAAAGCTCATATATTTTTTCTTCTCCATGAATATAGTCATTTTCCAAAAATGAATCAAGCGAGTTTGAAGAATTGGTAAAAACAATTATATCATATCCCAGCCTGCTTGCACAATTGTAAATTTCACTTAACAACTCCGATTCCAGAGAATCGACAACGGCGGGAATAACTACTCCGATTTTTCTTTTTGATTTCATATTTCATCTCCCTTTTGTAATTGCTTATTATAATAATAACATATTTTTTTCAAAAATTCAATATTAATTATACAAAAATATCATTTTTTATGATTTTTTTATATCAAAGCTCCACAGTTCATACAAGAATATATTTTTTAAATATAATAATAATTATAAATGTCATTAATATATCCGTTTACATCATTGAATAAATTTATTCTGAATGATATAATAAAGAATATATTTATTATTTTTTTAAAGGGTGATTTATTTATGTCAAAAAGACTGAAAAAAGCTTTTGCTGTAACTGCCTCAATAATAGCAGTTTTAAACTGTATAGAAATTCCATTCAGAAATATATTGCCTAATCCGATTTCAGCAGAAGCAACTTATGATACAGGTTCACGTATTCGTGTTGACATCAACAAAAACGACGGAAGAAAAGCATCTTATTCCCGAAATGCAAACAACTGGATACTTGTTGACGGTGCTTCTGCCTCATATCAGGTAAACGGCATTACTTTCAAGCTGTCCAATGGCGGAAGTGCCGGAGGAGATGTAACAGGTACAAACAACAAAAAACTTCAGCTTCAAAGCCTTGAATATCCATATATGACAATGGACGGTGCAAAAATAAAGGACGGCGACGACGGAGGAATCCTGAAACTCGAAATCAGCGGACTTTCAGGCGGAAGCCATTCCCTTCAGATGTGGCACTGCAATACTGACGGATATACAAACAGCAGTTTAAGTATTTCTGTAAACGGCAAAAAAGTTCTTTCTGGAATAAAATGTCCCACAAATGTTAAAGACGAAAACGATGCCGGTATTTCGTATGTTACATGGGAAGGCAGTAACGCAACTATACTTATTGAACCTGAGGGTGGCGGAAAACAAAACGTTGCATGGCTTAACGCATTTGAGCTTGACGGCAGTGACCCCATAAACGGCGTATCAGAAATGTTCCCGGACGACCAGTGTTCTCACCTTGATACATCTCAGGGACTTTCATGGAAAGCCGGCAAGAATGCCCAGTCCCATGATGTCTATATAGGAACAAGTTACAATGATGTTTTCAATGCTGACCGCAATTCAAAAGAATTTAAGGGCAATCAGACTGCAATAGAATACTTGCTTGATGATAGTTATTCATCTATTTCTACATATTACTGGCGTGTTGATGAAGTGAACGGCAATGGAACAGTCAAAGGTTCTGTTTATTCATTTCAGGTGAACCGTCTTGCTTTTCCGACAGCTGAGGGATACGGACGCTTTGCAAGAGGAGGCAGAGGCGGATATGTTTATCATGTAACAAATCTTAATGATTCGGGAGAAGGCTCTCTCCGTTATGGTCTTGAAACTATGAAAGGTGCAAGAACAATTGTCTTTGATGTAGGAGGAGTTATTTCTCTCGAAAGCGTTCTTTGTATTCCGGACGACGGAGGAGATGTATATATAGCAGGACAAACTGCTCCCGGCGACGGCATAACCCTTATAAATTATACTTTCGGTGCAATGGGTTCAAAAGATGTAATAATCAGAGATATAAGAACC
>JAEDMB010000151.1 GCA_016303235.1 Oscillospiraceae bacterium | reverse complement strand
GCTCGGCGACAAGGCTCCTAAGATTTTCAACGTAAACTGGTTCAAGCAGGACGAAGACGGCAACTTCATGTGGCCGGGATTCGGCGATAACATGAGAGTCCTCGACTGGATTATCAAGAGATGCGAAGGCACTGTTGATGCAGTTGAAACTCCTATCGGTTATCTCCCTAAGGCTGAAGATATTAACCTCAAGGGAATCGAAGATGAAGTTACTCCTGAAGTTCTGGACAAGCTCCTTGCTGTTGATACTGACCTCTGGAAGAAAGAAATCGCTGAAATGAGAAGATACTACACAGAAGATATTTCAGCTAAGGGCGGAAGAGTTCCTGAAGCTCTTATGAATGAACTTGACAAGATTGAAAAGAAACTCGGTTAATTTCTGTTAATTTAAAATCATCTGCCCGCCTTTTGGCGGGCTTTTTTTGTGAAATACCGTTTCTTCCGCTGTTTTTCTTAACACTTTTTACCAACACTGCAAAGAAAATTCAAAAAGTTATGGACAAATTCAACAAAATATGATATAATATTTTTGATGATAATACTTATTCGTTGAGAAAGGAGTCCTTTTATGCTTCATGAAAAATCATGCGGTGCAATAGTATACAGAAGATTTCATGGAAATATTGAGATACTTCTTATTAAGCATATTAACAGCGGTCACTGGTCTTTTCCTAAAGGGCATGTTGAACCCGATGAAACTGAAACTGAAACGGCTAAGCGTGAAATAAAAGAGGAAACTTCTATTGATGTTATGATTGACCCTACTTTCCGTGAAACTGTTACCTATTCCCCAAGACGTGATACTGTCAAGGTTGTTGTCTATTTTCTCGCAAAGGCAAGAAATGTAAATTTTGTCCCGCAGGAAGGAGAAATTGCTGAAATAAGATGGGTAGACCTCGCCCATGCTGTAAATCTCCTTACCTATGAAAATGACAAAACTATTGTTGCAAAAGCTAAGACCGCTATCAAGGAAAGAAGATAATAAACAAAATTTTTCCCCCGTTTCAGAAACGGGGATTTTTTATAAGCTGAATAAAAAATCCTCCGCATACAAGCGGAGGAGAGTTCAGGATATTCTAAGAATATAGCTTATTGTTTTCAGTATGTAATATACTACTGTAATAATCACAGGAACTGAAAGGAATACAAGCTGAATCCCCCTCCTTGACTGATGAGGAGTATCATGGGGAAGTTTATTTGTCATTTTAAAACCAATCAAAGCAAAGAGTCCGAACATCAACATTACATAATAAACTGAATTGGCAATAATTATTCCAAAATCGGAGGTCATATTTCCAAGCGGACTTAATATATATCCAAGTGAATTATTAAAAGAATGTGCAATTATTGCAGGAATTATCGAATTATGCTTTATAGTAATATGTGCAAGGAATATTCCCATAATAAATCCGAGTACAATCTGAGGAACAGTCATATGCATAAGACCGAAAATCAATGCACTCATAAATATACCGCATCTCTGGCTTGCCTTTGAGAAATTTTTAAGAACCATTCCCCTGTAAAAAAATTCTTCGGTTACGGGTGCAACAAGAACTCCATATATAAAATCGGAAATTTTTGCAGGAGTGCTTTGATAATTCGTATAATCATTGATATTATACATCTGAAATCCGCACTGATTCATAATATCTGATATAAAAGATGTTATTACTGATGAAATATCATTCAGAAAGAAAACTATAAAAAGATACGCAACAGCCTTGAAAAGTGTAAAATCCTGTGTTTTTACAAGCGATGACGGAGAAGTCCCTGACATTTTCAGTCCAAGACATGCAAAAGCTACATTGCATATAAGAAATACAAGCATATTTGCAGGAGCAGAAACCGTTGCGTAAAAATAATCTGACAAATCAGAATATGATGTTTCCGGATTAAGGAACTGCAAAAACGTCATTAATATAAAAGTCAGCAGATACATCATAATCTGCGATGTTACAATATGAAGTATTAACTGCATGCCTGTTATATTATAAAATCTTTTCAGATTCCGTCTTTCGGAATAATCGGGGTCAAGCGGAAATTTATAAAAAGATTTTTTTATTTCCGGCTCAATTTTTCCGTAATCGGAATTATAATGGCGGTATTCAGTGGGATTTTCAAAAGGATTTTTTTTATCAATAAATGCTGATTCCATAATCTGCTGTTCAGCAGTATTAAGCTTCTGATTAAGAGCCTGTATTTCAGAAATATACTGTTCTGCGGAAATATTTTCGTTCAAAAAACATCGCCTCCCTGAAGAATATTATATCATATATTTTTCTTCAAGTAAAGCATATAAGTTGATTTTTTTGCTTTCATGTGATATAATATCATTAATAATCATAAAGGAAGTGATTTTATTGAAACTGCTTGCAATTGACGGCAACAGTATACTTAACCGTGCATTTTACGCTATAAGGGCATTATCGAATAAAGACGGAGTACCTACAAATGCGGTATTCGGATTTATGAATATATATTTCAAGAATTACGATGTAATAAAGCCTGACTGTGTAGCGGTAGCGTTTGATATGCATGCACCGACATTCAGACATAAAGCTGTATCATCATACAAGGCTAACCGCAAGGGTATGCCCGATGAATTATTTCAACAAATGCCACTTATAAAAAAGCTCCTTACACTTATGGGAATAAAAATTCTTGAATGTGAAGGCTTTGAGGCTGATGATATTCTCGGAACGCTTTCAAAGATATTTTCAAAAAACAATCATGAATGTTATATACTTACGGGAGACCGTGACAGCCTTCAGCTTATAAACAATAAAACAACTGTAAGACTTGCAACAAATAAAGATGCAATAATATATAACCGTGAAAAATTTCTTGAGGATTACGGCTTTGAACCCATAAATATGATTGATTTAAAGGCACTTATGGGAGACAGTTCGGACAATATAAAGGGAGTTGCAGGGATAGGCGAAAAAACTGCAACAACGCTTATAAAAGAATTTTCAACAGTTGAAAATCTGTATGCAAATCTTGATAATGCGGATATTTCAAAAAGCGTAAAAGCAAAACTTGAAAACGGTAAAAATTCGGCACTGGAAAGCAAGTGGCTTGCTACAATCAAATGCGATGTACCGATTGATGAAAATCCCGAAAGCTACAAAACCGGAAATATGAACAGCTCCGAACTGTATAAATTTCTGAATGAACTTGAAATGCAAAAGCTTATTGAAAAACTGAATCTTACTGAATCAGATTCAGAAATTCCCGAATATGAGGAAATAATTCCCGAAACAGTAAATATCATTGATTTTTCATTAATTGAAAATATCGGCGAATGTTCGTATATATTTGACGGAAAAACACTGAAAATCCGTGACGGAAACAAAATATATATCACTGAAAATACTGATACAATTCTTGAATTTCTTTCGGGAGAATGTAAAAAAATCACATCAGGAGCAAAACCGCATTATAAATACGCTCTCAGTCACGGAAAAACATGCAGGAATATTATATGCGATACTGAAATATGCGGTTATCTGCTTGATTCATCACTTTCAGATTACAATACGGAAACTCTCTGCAGAAAATACAATGTACACTATTATGACGGTGAAAACGGTGATTTGCTTTCACTGAAAAATCTTTCCGAAAAGCTGAATACCCTTATTGAAAAGGAAAATATGACATCTCTGCTGAATGATATAGAACTCCCTCTCACTGAAGTTCTTGCCTCAATGGAATATTACGGAGTTAAAGTAAATCAGCAGGGTATTAAGGATTTCGGAATAATGCTTGATGAACTTATAGAGGAAACCGGTCAGATGATTTATGACGATGCAGGTCATAAATTCAATATACTTTCCCCGAAACAGCTCGGAACAGTTCTTTTTGATGAGCTTAAACTCCCTCCCGTTAAAAAGACAAAGACAGGCTATTCCACAAATGCCGATGTTTTAGAGGAACTCAAAGGCAGTAACCCTATTGCCGGAAA
>JAEDMB010000150.1 GCA_016303235.1 Oscillospiraceae bacterium | reverse complement strand
TGGTATGTATGGGCGTTAATAACGGAAAAGGCATTGCTGAAACTCTTGCGGAAAACGGTCACGGTACTCTTGCAAAAATATGGAGCGGTACAAGCAACGGTCTGGATATTGCATCACTTATACTTCCGGCAGGTGCAGGAATCAAGCTTTTTAAAAGCACTGCCAAAACTACTCTTAAATCCTCTCTGAAAAATTTCGCAAAGCACCCTTTCAAAACTATCGGAAACGGAGCTAAAAACAAACTTAAATCCATTGGTACAAGTATTAAAAAATGGGGAAGTGAGTTTGCAGACAGTCCGATGAAAAAACTGAAGTCTTCATTTGTTAAACAATTAAAAAGTGTTTCCGGTTATGATGATATTGCCGATTTATCAAAAATAGGTGAACTTAAAAAATTTGTACCTAAGGAAAAACTTATCGGCAATACACTCGATTCACTGAGAAATGAAAATTTTGACAGTATTTCAAAATTAGATTTTAAATACACTGATGATGATTTTGAAAAAAATGTCCAAAGCAAAGTAAATAAATTTAACAGAAAAGGCGAGATGAAAAAAGAAGAAGATATAAATAAATCTGTAAGATACTATCTGCAAAAACAAATTTTAGACCGCATAAATACTGATGATAAATTCAGAAAGGATTTTATGGAACAAACAGGCGTAAATACTACTCTCCACGGAAAAAGAAATTTAAATATGACTGTAAAACAGTTCCAAGATGAATTGTCAAGAAATCATCTGACACCTCATGAGGATTTTGACCGCAATATAATACAAATAGTGCCAAGAGAATGCCATAAATTAATTGACCATAACGGCGGAACTGCAAGGCATACACATGATATACTTAATGACGGAAAAATTTTCAGTAACGGAGCTGATTTCAAACTTAAAGAAGAAGCTCAAAATCTTGTTTCCGAATACAAGAAAACTGTTAAAGACGAATCAATGATAAATAAAATAATAAAATTCAATATGCAGAATGAATTTAAAGATACTGTCGGAAAAGTCGGAGAAGGTATCCATTCATTAGTATTCGGTCAGTAAATTCAATTTGAGGAGGCGATAATCTTGAATTTTGAAGAAATAATATCATACGGTACAATGTCATTTCTTACAGCCGATTTTGAAAAAGCTATTTTTTACGCAAAAGAGGCAAGAAAACTTGAACCGGATAATCCCGAACCTTATGAGCTTATGGCAAAATCATATCAGGCTGTCGGAAATCCTGCGGAATCAGTGCATTATTTCAAAAAAGCCGTTGAATGTGATGTCAACAACGGAAACAGATATGTTGAACTTGGCATTGCTTACGGAAGCAACGAACAGCCTGCGGAAGCTCTTGAGGCTTTCGCCGAGGCGGAAAGACTTAACTGTTCCGATGATTACCGTGGCGGAATGTACCGCACACTTGCATTAGTTGATTACGACATAGGCAGATATGAAGATGCCGTTGCCAACTTCACAAAAGCACAGAAATATCTTGAACCTGATACTGAACTTCTGATGTACAAAGCTCTTTCCTGTTCAATGGCTGGCAATATTTCAAAGGCAGTTTTAACAGTCAATCAGATTAAACAGCTTGCTCCGCTTGATTACAGCGGATACAAGCTTGCATATACCTTTTATATGCATTTTGAACGCTTTGAAGATGCCATTAATGAACTTTCCGAGGCACAGGAAATTATGGCGGAAAACGAAAAAAATCTGCCTATGGATTTCTATTTTGACTATGCGGATTTACTGCATGCAAAATACGAAAAGGAAGACGATGAAGATAAAAAAGCTGAATATCTCTCAGGCATTATTGAAACAATTTCAAAAGGTCTCAGCAAGGCAAAGCCGGATATAAATGAAGTTGTAAATGCTTATATACAGTCTGCTGATACATACATTCAGCTTGCACAGTATGCTGACGGCGAAGAAAACAAGGCATATATGTATAATTATGCCGTAAATATACTGAATGCCGTAAATTCTCCCGCACAGTCATTCAACAGCGGTTTTCTTGTTATGGAATCAGTGCTGAAAACCGAATACCCTGAAGATAAATCATATTTTGAAAATTCCGAATATCAGCAATATAGTCAAGATGAACTTCAGACGCTTGCGGAATCGGCTTTATATGAAAAAAATAAAAATCCGGAATCCGAAAATGAGGAAATATACAGGCTTGATGTCAATGAACCTATTAATTATTCCGATGAAATAAGGGAACGTGTTTATATGCTTTACATAAGTGCATATACCGGACTTAAGGATTATAAAAATGTTCTCAGATATGTAAATGAAATAAAGGACAGGAATAATATTCAGATTGCACATGTCGGAAAGTATCTTGAGGCAAAAACATATTCCGATATGGGCGAAAAGGAAAAGGCTTCCGAACTTTATAAAAAGCTTATAGAATATTACAGAAGAGCTGTAATCAAAGACCCGTCCGATTTGTCTGCCGTTTCATACAGGGTACAATGCTATATTGATTTGGGAGAATACAGCGAGGCAAGGAGCTACTGCCACAGTCTTTCGGAATCCGTCAGAAAGCCTTTGCTTGAACAAATCAGCAGGGCGGAATCAGCTGAAAAGGAGAGTTAAAAAAATGCCGTGGCTTTCCAAAGATGTAAAACTTAATGAGGAGGCTTTCAGAACTGCTTCCGAAGAAATGGAAAAATTAAAATCAAGAACTGCAACATTAAGAACAAATCTCAGCGAACTCTATAAAGGTCTTTCAGATGCTTTGCAGTCGGAATCCGGTGATGAACTGGATTTAGCAGTACAAGATGTAATTCTTGAACCGATAGATAATCTCGGACTTGTAATAAATCAGATTTCCGATACTCTTAATACTATTATAGGTACGGGATATTATAAAGATATTTTTATCGGATTTCAGGAATTAAATAAATAATTAAAAGTCAACAGGAGGATTTAAAAAATGGCTGATGAAACAACAGTAACAGCAGGAACTATGGGTTCAGGCGGTCAAATCAATATCACAAGTGCAATGATGACAAACGCTATAAGTGCAATTGATGACTATATGGCAACAGTAAAAACAGAATACGGAAATATTTCAGGTGCAATGTCAACACTCACTGCCGAATATTTTAACGGTTCTGCTTCAAACGGATTCCGTAATTTTTACAACAACAAAATCGACCCTATGCTTAATAATGAAGGTTCACTTATTAAAATGCTCCAGTCACTTCGTGGAATATGCGAATCCGCACTGAAACAGCTCCCCGGCGAAAGCGGAGTTGATGAAGGTCTTGCAGAAATCAATAATCAGTAAAATTTAATTGGAGGAAAATTATGGCAGATTGTACAGTAAATAATCAGATATTAAAAAATGCTGTTGAAAGCATTAATAATGCCGGTAAAAATCTTGCAACAGCCGGAGATAACTTTGTAACAGCTTTTACAAATGCAATAAACGGTATGTCCGGAGAGGCTTATGATGAACTCAGTGCATTTTTCAAACAGTCCTATGAACCGCTTGTATCAGGTGAAGGTGGAATCGGCGAAATGGTTAAAGGTCTCGGAAATCTTCTTGAAACAAACCGTGTTCAGTTTGCACAGGTAGACCACAATATTGCAGAGCAAATCAGAGAGGCTCGCAAGTAAAAAATCTTTAATAATCAGATTATTCGGTAGTTTCCTTTCGGGAATTACCGAATATTTCACATAAAAGGAGTGATTTTTAATGCCGTTTGAAATTCTTACAGATAAAGAAATTAAACTTCTTTCAGAAGAAGAAAGAGAATATTATTTTCTGGAATATAAAAAATATCAGGCAAGAACAAAGTTTATTGATACAATAGAAAGACTCGCAAACGTAAAATTAGATGAAATCAAACTAAAAAAACAGGAATTAAAATCATTCCCGAAAATTGCTGAAGTTAAGAAATCAGAATTTAAAGAACCTGAACAGGAAAAAATTAAGAAAATCAAAGTAATCATTCCGCATACAAAAGGTAAAAAATATATTATACCGGAATTTAATAAGCCGTCCGCACAGAAAGTAAAAATTCC
>JAEDMB010000149.1 GCA_016303235.1 Oscillospiraceae bacterium | reverse complement strand
TAAAACAAAAGGAGAATCCTCTGTAATAGGACTTAATGAAAATGCATATCCATATACAAATGTTCTTTCTTATAAAATCTATAAAGGTAAAACAAGCGATGATAATAATCTGTATAAAAATATTCTCGATGAAACAGATAAATACACACCTGATATATCCGGTACAAATTATATTGATTTGAAAAATGAACAGAATCTGATATCACTTCTTAAAAATTCAGAAAATGAGTATTCTGCAACTATTAAAACTTTATTTTGGGTTGGCTATGAACCTGATTCACTCGGATATCAGTTTCCAAAAAAGAATACCGGTGAATCTGATGTTGAAATTGGTGCAAAGGTTATAGGCTATTCCAATATCTCTTCAGCACTTGCAAGCCTGAATTACAGTGAGAGTACATGGAGAGCTGAGGGAGATAAAAGATACTATACAGAAGATGATAACAGCGCAACTCTGACCTATAATGCAGATACAACTCCCGGCAACATCGCAGGATTATACAGCTCGTTGGGAATTAATTCAGTTGAACTGGGTGATTCTGTATCGCATATTGATTCCACAGCGGTTTATGACATATCCGAACTAAAATCATCAGGAGAATATGTTGAGTTCAAAATAAGCCTTTCAAGCAGAAAAGGTAATTATGAAGATAAATTAGTAATTGCCGAATACATTCAGAATATGGAGATTAAGGGTATTTCTGAAGAGCCACTGCTCAAGCTTGAGAATGGAAGTCTGATTCTTACAAATAATAATGATATAAGAGTCACTAAGAATGAGAATGGAACAGAATACACTCTCAGAGTAAATAAGAATCTGCTTCCAACACTTGGACAGGACAAGATATTCACTGCCGTATTATCATATGATGTATATACCGGAAATAGTAAATTCAACCCGAATGGATTTGCATATTCCAATTACATGGTGACATTAAATGCTTCATTATATGAAAATATGAGTAGTCAAAATATCTGCCCATCTTCTGACAGCTCTGATCATATTATTTATACTAATGCAAGAGTACAATCAAATGTAATGAAATAACTCAAATCTTTATAATCCGGAGAAATATTTCAGAAATTATTATTTGATAAATACCCAATGTAAAAGAGCAGCGGCACAATACCGCTGCTTTTTATTATTATACTATCTTTCCACACTTAACCGTCAAGCAAAACGAATCTGTCTTAACGTGAGTTATATGGAAAAAAATATAGAAAAAACCTCATTTTCTTTTCAATTGATTAATAAATGATTTTTTAAAGTTGATGCCGAAAAAATCGCTTGCAGCATCGAGGTCCATTGTAAGTGTTCGTGAGGTTATCTGCGAATTTAAACTCGGCGGAAGTTCCTGATAGATATATTTCAAGTCATATGTATTTGCATTATCAGGAATACGATATTCAAGCAGTCCCTTTTTTCTGTATATTGTAAATGCGTCCTGCTCATATTGCCAGGCTCTGCGGATTTTCTGAATAGCATTTCGTCCTACCGCTTTATTACCAAAATAATCATTAAACTCGCATTCATACATATAAGCAGGTAAGTCTTCTCCTATTAACTCTTTGGCAATTTCAATTATTGTTGCAGAAGATTCGGAAAAAATGTCGGGGAGATAGCTGTCATCAGAACCTTTCATCTGTGTAGCCATATTGTCTATTCTGTCAATCATTCTGCGGATATACTCACAGTAAAAAGAATTGCTCATATCTTTCATACAGTTTGTTATCTTTTTGTAATTAATTCTTACTTTATCTTTATCAAGGCAGGAGTCTATATGACATACAAAAGCTCTTTTGGATATATCGCTTTTTACAGACGGTATCTCATTTGTTGTAATAGCAACCGACGGATAAAAAAGCAAGTTCTCCTTCAAGCCCCATTCATCATATTTTACTATGTTGCTTATGTGGTTTGCATATTGAGTTTTATTCAGGTCGTCTATCACAATAGGCAAACCTTCACAGGTTTGTTTCAATCCGTCAATTGTTGTGTTTGTGAAATCTCCGCTTTTATTTACTGGTATTTTTTTACCGCACATCATTTTGGTCAGCAAGTTACAAAACTCTGTTTTTCCTCCGTTGCTTTCTCCGTAAAGAATAGCATATACAGGAAACTGTTTAATATCCTGACCGTTTTTGCTGGCAATAGAACGCAGATATGGCATAAAAGGCGAAGCAAGATACCAACTTGCAAACAGGAAATAAGTTCTGCGATTCTTATCAACATCACCTGAAAATATATCAAAACCGTTCATATATTCAAGAAAACATTTTAAATCTGATTCAACTTTATTTTTATCAGGATTTAAATTGCATTCCTTGTCATTAAAGGTCATCAGCCTTCGTTCTACATCAATATGGAGTTTCGGCATCTTCTTGCGTTCTTCGTGTTTTGTTTCACGAGTTTCCCTATACTTCCTTTTCACTTTAGTAAGTTCAGATGGAGCAAGAATAACTTTGCCTTGCTTATCTTTTTTAGGAACAAGTGGCTTAATATCCTTTGAAATACTGCTTGCATCTGCCGCAATTATATATTCAGAATTCTTGGTCTCTTCAAGGATTACCATTTTCTTAACTTTTATTGTTTCTGCAATAGGAACAATATCTATCAATTCATCTAAAGCAGTATCAGGGTCGGCTATTATACGAGAAATACTGGTATACTCTACATTATCGGCACACTCGTCTTTAAATTGTTCAAACTGCTCTCTATAATATTCATAAGCTGATTCATTATCCATATATGTAATATTTTCTCTTTGTATTCCGTTGAAAGCTGAATAAGATAAATTTGCTGAACCGGTAATGACTCTGACTCTGCCATCATCAGCTTTGAGTACATATATTTTTTCATGAGATTTAATCTCTCGTGAAACAAGTAGCTTTAAAGTATTGTTTTCCAATCTTTCAGAAAGCATTTTTGCTGATTTATGCTTGGATATAAATTTCAGTTGAGAAAACTGCACACTCATAACCATTGCGACATTATCTTCGAGCACAGCTTCACAGCCAAAGATTATTTCTGCATATTTGAAATTCGGCAGAACTTTGCTGATAAAGTCAATATTTGATGAATATGTTATTGCATATAGCTCATCATAACCCTTAAACAAATCTATCCAATTCATTGTGTATACTCTTTTAAATTCAGCCTCGACAACTCTAAGCTTCTTGGAAGATTCAGTATCTTCAGTAGTATCAAACAAGCTGAGTTCTTGAATATCATCGTCTGTATCCATAATATTTATTCTCCTTTCTGTATTTCAATTTCTTAGTTTAAACCGGAATATTTTCTTCTTCATAGTTATAAATAAATCATTCAAGCAGAAATATTATCACTTATATTATATACTATAAATGATAGTATGTCTACTGCATTTCTGTTAAAATTATGTAAATCAACTTTGCTCAACAACTCTCAAAACAGAATTAAAATTAATTAAAAAATCCAACATAATATTGGAAACAGGATTTTTACAATCAGTTTCAGATTTGAAAATTTTAATGAAATATTATATATACGATAGTATATAATACCGCTGTAATAATAGCCCGTAACATCACATATCATTCAATAGAAGGGAGGTTCTGACATGAAAGAGAAATTACATACCCAAAGCAGTTTTAAAACTATAAGCACAGCGGAAATCAAAAAGCTGGTTACTATGAAGGTTGAAAAACTAATAAATTTTCAGTTGAAAAAGACAGGCTGATAACATCAATTAACGGGGAAAGAGGTGAGAGCAATGCCGAAAGTCGGAATATACTGCCGTTTATCAATTGAAGACAAAAACAAGCTGAAAACAGATGACAGCCAGAGCATACAGAATCAGAAAGCCATGCTGAGGGACTATTGTCATGAGCGTGACTGGGAAATATATGACATTTACTGTGACGACGGATACAGTGGCATTGACCGCACCCGTCCCGCATTCAACCGGCTGATTCATGATTGCGAACAAGGAAAAATCAATATAGTTCTATGTAAAGACCAGTCACGATTTTCACGTGATACGATTATCATTGAACAGTACATCAATGATAGATTTCTTGAATGGGGAATCCGTTTTATCGGTGTTGCGGACAATTCCGA
>JAEDMB010000029.1 GCA_016303235.1 Oscillospiraceae bacterium | reverse complement strand
CAGTGCGATGCAGTTATCGCAAACCGCTATGACAGCTGTCTTGATGATATCAAGAAAAAAGTCTATACAAGAGATATTTTCAAGAGAGACTGAACGAATATTAAAAACAAAATCCGTCCCCTGATAAATCAGGAGACGGATATTTTCACAATTCGGCAATAATGATAAAAATTAACAATTGTATTTATGCAGGTTATCCAATACTCTTTTTTATTCATTTTGCCTATTTGACGAATTATTGAAATTTTGAAAAAATTATTGACATTTTTATACCGTCATTGTATAATGAAACTAAAATAAAATTAATGGGGTGTGCAATTTTGAAAGTAGCTCTGGTAGGTTCAAGCGGAGGTCATCTGACACATTTATATATGCTGAAGCCATTCTGGAAGGATAAAGAAAGATTCTGGGTCACATTCGATAAGGAAGATGCCAGAAGTATACTGAAAGGTGAAAAAATGTATCCCTGCCATTATCCTACAAACCGGAACATAAAAAATCTTATAAAAAATACTGTCCTTGCATGGAAAATACTGAGAAAGGAAAAGCCCGACCTGATTATCTCCTCAGGTGCGGCTGTCGCTGTACCCTTTTTCTATCTCGGAAAACTCTTCGGTGCAAAGCTGATATACATAGAAGTATTCGACCGAATCGACAAGCCTACACTCACAGGAAAGCTTGTTTATCCCATTACCGACGAATTTATAGTTGAATGGGAAGAAATGAAAAAGGTCTATCCTAAGGCAAAAAACTTAGGTTCAATTTTTTGATGTCTGGAGTATTGAAATATGATTTTTGTTACAGTTGGAACTCATGAACAGCCTTTTAACAGACTGGTAAAATATATGGATATGCTGAAAAAGCACGGCAGAATCAATGAGGAAATTATAATACAGACCGGCTTTTCTACTTATGAACCGCAGTTCTGTGAATGGAGCAAGCTTTATCCCTATGAAAAAATGACAGAGCTGATTTCTGAAGCAAGAATTGTGATAACTCACGGAGGGCCTTCAAGCTTCATAATGCCCCTCCAGATTGGAAAAATTCCGGTTGTCGTTCCCAGACAGTTCAGATACAACGAACACGTCAACAACCATCAGGTGGAGTTTTCAAATGCAGTTGCCGAAAGACAGGGAAATATCATAGTAGTTGAGGATATAAAAAAGCTCGGAGAAACTATCCTGAACTACGATAATATAATCAAATCAATGCCCGCCGGAATGAAAAGCAATAACGTAAAATTCAACTGTGAACTTGAAAAAATAGTTTCCGGTATGTTCAGAAAGAAAGGGAAAAAATGATAAAAACAGGTATATTATCTATGCAGAGAATCTATAATTATGGCTCTTTTCTGCAGGCATATGGTCTTAAACAGATTCTATCTGAGCTGGGTTGCAGTGTCGAATTTGTAGACTACCACGCCGGAAAATGCCTTATTCCGCCGGACGGCGGTACGGGAATTTCCAGAAAAATTTCAAAGGTAACCGAAGTATTCAGATATGATGCCCCACTGAAAGAAAAAATACGCTTTATAAAATATAAAAAAAACTATGCCGGAAATTACTATCCGTATCTGAAAATAAATGAAAATATGAACTATTCGCCCGAGCTTGATATTCTTGTTATCGGCAGTGATGAGGTATTCAACTGCGTTCAGAATAATACCAATGTCGGATTTTCTCCGGAACTTTTCGGAGCAGACAATAATGCAAAAAAAGTTATCAGCTATGCAGGTTCATTCGGAAACACTACACTTGAAAAGCTTGAAAAATACAAAGTCAGTGAAAAGGTATCAGGGTGGCTTAAAAAATTTTCCGCTGTCTCCGTCCGTGATGCTAACAGCGGTCAGATTGTCGAAAAGCTTACCGGAAAAAAACCGGTATATAATCTCGACCCTGTTCTTGCCTATGACTATATCGGAAAATGCAGGCATATTCCCGAAAGCGTTCCGGAATCAGATTACATAATCCTTTATGGATATTCCGGAAGATTTACAAAGGAAGAATGTCATTTTATAAGAAAATATGCAGACCGTAAAAATCTGAAGGTCTTCTGTATAGGAGGCGTTCAGAATTGCTGTGACAAATTCATTGACTGTTCTCCCTTTGAAGTAATTGCTTACTTTCAGCATGCCAATGCTATAATTACCGACACTTTTCACGGAACAATTCTCTCGGTAATCACTCACCGTCCGTTCGTCTCCCTTGTAAGAAAAAGCGGCTACGGAAATTCCGAAAAGCTGGGTGACCTGCTGGAAAGACTTCATCTCGGAAACAGAAAAATAGATAATATGAAAATGCTTGAAAAAATGCTTGAAAAGGATTTTTCATTCAGTGAAACAGATGAAATAATCGCTCAGGAACGCAAGCACACCTATGAATATCTGAAAGCTCAGATTAAATCAGTGAGGAATTGAAAATGCTGTCTGAAATTGTTTTATACACGGATAAAAAGAACTGCTGCGGATGCGGTGCCTGTGTGAATATATGCCCTAAGAAAGCCATATCAATGCATGAGGATAAATCAGGCTTCATCTATCCGCATATAAATAACGATTTATGTATAAAATGCAAAAAATGCACGACAGTATGTGCCTTTCAGAATACTGAAATAAAAAATAATCCCCTCAGAACCTTTGCCGCTGTCGGAAAAAATCCGTCAGTCAACCGTCATTCAGCCTCGGGAGGAATATTTGCATCACTGGCAGGACAATTTATAAAAAACGGCGGTATTGTCTTCGGAGCTGCTTTTGACAGCAATTGGAAAGTAAATCATATCAGGGCTGATAATTCCGATTCGCTTAAAAGGATTCAAGGCTCGAAGTATGTCCAGAGCAGCACAGGTAAAACCTTTTCAGAGGTAAAAAAGCTCCTTGACAACGGAAAAAAAGTATTCTATTCGGGAACTCCGTGTCAGATTGCAGGGCTGTATGGATTTCTCGGAAAGGATTATGAAAATCTGATTACAGCAGATTTGATTTGCCACGGTGTTCCCGGCAATCGTATGCTTACTGAATATATAGCTTCAATCGAAAAAAAAGAAAACGGAAAAATAAAAAAATTCTCTTTCAGAGACAAATCAATTGGCTGGGGAATAAACGGAAGCGTAATTATTGAAAAAAACAATTCAAGATTCAAAAAGAAGCTCTGGCAGAGTGCCTCACCTTATTTATATTACTTCTCTGCAGGCTGGATTTACCGTGAATGTTGTTACGAATGTAAATACGCTTGCGAACACCGTCCGGCAGATATTACTTTAGGTGACTACTGGGGTATCGAAAAGGCTCACCCCGAATATCTGGGGAAAGACGGCTGGAATGAAAAAAACGGTATTTCCGTTGTAATTGCCAATACTGAAAAGGGCGTTGATTTCATAAACAGCTATAATGACTGTGCGGATTTCAGAAAATCAGACTTTCAGTCCGCTTCAGCAAGAAATTCTCAGCTGAAAAAACCAAGCAGCTCCGGAAAAAGAAACGAAATAATTGAAATATATACCAGAGAGGGCTGGGAGGCTCTCGAAGAACGCTTCAATAAAAATATCGGACTCAGAAAATATTCAAGTCTTGTAAAAACGCTTATTCCTCAGAAAATAAAGCGTATACTCAAGGGCTGAAACTGCAAAATATAAAGGTGGTTTAAATCTATGGAAAAAACAGTCAGAATCCTGCATATTCTGCAAAGAATGGAAGCCGGAGGAACTCAGGCTCTGCTTATGAATCTTTACAGAAATATCGACCGCACAAAAATACAGTTTGATTTTTTAGTCGAATACCCTGACAAACAGTTTTATGACGACGAAATTCTGAGTATGGGCGGAAGAATATTCTATTCAAATGTCAGAAATGATAAAAATATATTCAGATTTCAGAAACAGCTCGGGGATATTCTCAGAAAATATAAATATCAGATTGTCCACGTCCATGCATTTACAATCGGATATTTCTGCCTGAGGACTGCATACAAATGCGGTGTACCGGTCAGAATCGCTCATTCCCACAATAATGAAACAGTCCGTGATTCCAAATATCTCCTTAAACGTATAATGCAGAAGCTTTACCCCATATATGCAACAGATTTGTTCGCCTGTTCAAAGGAAGCAGGAAAATATCTTTTCCATTCAAAAAAATTCAATGTTCTCAACAACGCTATCGACTCCTCAAAATTCACCGCAAATCCGGCTGTGAGAGATGATGTAAGAAAAGAACTTCAAATCGGAAAACGTATTGCAGTAGGACACGTCGGAAGATTTCATGCTCAGAAAAATCATGATTTTCTTCTCGATGTATTCGCCGTATTCAAAAAGAAACACAGCAATTCAGTTCTGATACTTGTCGGTTCAGGCGACCTCGAAAGCCAGATTCGTGAAAAGATTTCAGCACTCGGACTTGATGACAGTGTAATGCTTCTGGGAAACAGAAAGGACATGAACCGTATTTATCAGGCAATGGATATATTCCTGCTTCCGTCACTTTTTGAGGGACTGGGAATCGTTGCTGTTGAAGCTCAGGCAGCCGGAATACCTGTAATAGCATCTGATGGTGTATCACTTGATGCAAAGGTATCTCCGCTGATACACTATGTAAAGCTCAGCAGAGGTGCTTCTGAATGGTCGGAAGCCGCTGAAAAAGCCCTCAAATCAGAATACTGCCATAAGAATATGCAGAAATATATAATAAAATCCGGATTTGATGTAAAGAGTACTGCCGGATTTCTGCAGAATTTCTATATAAAAAAATCAGGCATGAAATAAGGAGAAGTATAATGGATTATATTTTGTCAGAATATACAAATAAAAATAATAAAAATGCCTTCAATGCCACCAACAAGGCGAGAAATGATACTATTACAATAGCTGTCAGAGCCGGATACAAGCATGAGCCGCTTTATCACAGCGGAGTATCAAAGCCAAAAATTATCTTTGAGCTGATTTTCAATTCATTAAGATTGTCTCTCAAAGCCGGAAAGGGCGACAGAATCCTTATTCAATATCCCTACTTTCCGCCGATTGTAAATGAGGTACTCTTTTTTATACTGAATATGGGTCAGAAAATCCGTAAGTATGATATTCAGATAATCATACATGATATCCTTTTTATGAGAAATGATGATGTATTTCAAAAATCCATGTCATATAACGCAAACAGGGAATTTAAAAAATTTTCAAACGCAAGCCAGATAATAGTACATAATAAGAAAATGGCAAAGATATTTTCACTGAATACAGCTATAAAAAACAAGCTGTCAGTTTTAGGTCCGTTTTATTATCTCTATGATAAAAAAGTCGGAAAGCCGGAATACTCTGAATCACCGCAGATTATAATTGCCGGAAATCTCGATAAAAACAAAACAGCATATATATATAAGCTGAAGGAACTGAAAAAATTAAAATTCAATCTTTATGGCGTCGGCTTTACAGATGAGGGTGCAGAAAACCTGAAGTATTTCGGAAAGTTTCCGCCCGAAGAGCTTATTGAAAACCTTAAAGGAAATTTCGGACTTGTATGGGACGGAGATTCAACAGATACCTGCAGCGGAACATTCGGAAATTATCTGAAGTACAATAATCCGCATAAGCTCTCACTCTATCTGACAGCAGGAATACCTGTAATAGTATGGTCAGAATCAGCTCTTGCTCCGTTCGTAACCCAAAAAAATGTCGGTATCGCTGTGGATTCGCTCAGGGAACTTGAAAAAAAGCTTGCGGAACTCTCTCCGGAAAAATATGCTGAAATGACTGAAAACGTATCACGTATAAGGACTGACCTTATAACCGGCAAAAGGCTTAAAGAACTTCTGAAAGGATAATTTTTATATGTACAGAATCCTATTTGCAGCTTCTGACAATACACAGGCAAGCGGAGCTTTTCAGAGTATGGCAAAGCTCTGCCAGCTTATTAATGAAAATCCCGATTTTCAAGCCATGGTCGTTCTTCCCAGAAAGGGCAACGGCTATGAGCTTCTTGAAAAGCTCGGGATTGAATATACATATGCAAAATCCTATGGCTGGATTGTTCCTGTCGATGTAAAATGGACAACAGGTAAAAAACTTCGTCAGCTTGTCAAAAAAATAATCAACACCTTTGCAGTAAGAAAAATCGAAAAAATAATACGTGAAAAAAATATTGATATTCTTCATTCAAATACTTCATATATATATGTCGGTCAGAAAGCCGCTCTCAGAACACATACGCTTTCTGTATGGCACCTCAGAGAGCTTCTTGAGGAAGACCAGCACAACAAATTCTGCAGTAAGGACTGCATTAAGCTTATCAATAAGGCTGATGCCGTCGTTGCAATATCAGACTGCATAGCCGAAAAATACAAGTCCGGAATAAAAAATCTCGTAAAAATTTCCAACGGACTTGACCCCGCAATATATTATTACAAAAAACAGTTTTCGCAGAATAATCCTGATATATCACTGCTCTGCATAGGAAATATGAACGGCGGAAAAGGTCAGGATATAATTATAAAGGCGTGCAGACTTCTGATAAAAAGCGGTATCAGAAACTTTCATGTTAATTTCGTCGGCTCAGGAACAAAGGAAGCTTCTTATAAAAATCTCTGCAGTAAGCTTCAGCTTGATGAATTTATCACTTTTCATGGCATTCACAAGGATGTGCAGAAATTCTACCGTAAATCTGATATAATGATTATGAGTTCAAATGCCGAGGCATTCGGAAGAACAACCGTTGAAGCAATGATGTCCGGCTGTCTGATTGTCGGAAGTGATTCGGGTGCTACTCCGGAGATTCTGAATAACGGAGAATTCGGCTATATGTTTAAAAACGGTGACTACAATGATTTGTATAAGGTGCTGAAAAATATTTTCGCAGACAGAAGCTGTATAAGAGATATGGCTGAAAAGGGTCAGCAACACGCCCTTGAATGCTACTCTGCACAGCTTAATGCTGAAAAAGTAATGTCGCTTTATCGGAAATTGTTGGAAAGCTGATTTTCTTATGTAAGGAGTTGATAAAGAATATGTCTATCCGCCTACCAAAACCGGACATACATTTTCCGTTTTTTGTTTCGCTGGCAATATATATTATAATTTCAATTTTCAACAAGACCTTCTATGGTCAGTACATTCCGGGAGCAGTATTTCAGGCAAGCCTTCTTGCTTGTATCTCACTGCTGTTCTTTCACGAATTTGCAAAGCTGTATCTCACAGACTATCACCTTAAGGAAATTCTGCACCTGCTGACAGTATTTGCCTTTTTTGCAATATGTACAAGATTTCTCGGCTTCAAAACCTCAATGCTCCTGATATATATATACTGTTCAAGGGATATTGAATTTAAAAGGACGGCAGGTCTGGCGAGCTATACTGCCTTTGCAATGTTCTGCTTTGTAGTATTAAGTGCATTGCTGGGAATTATACACAATTATGTTTCAGTCGGAAGCGACGGAAGAATACGTGAATATCTCGGCTTTACCTATGCACTGCCACCTGCAATGATTCTTGCAAATGTCACAGCCCTGCAGGTATATGTCAAAAAGGATTGTATGCCGCTGACACAGATTCTTTTCTGGGCTGTTCTGAATACATGGCTTTTTTCAAAAACGGATTCCCGTCTTTCTTATTTTACAGCCATGTTCTTTCTTATGCTGGCATTTCTTTTCCGGATTAACCTTGACTGGACAAGGATATTTGAAAAGTGCAGACCTCTCGTTTTTCTGACTGCGTTTGCATTTATAATCTGCATGACAGTAAGTATTCTTATAATTGCCTTCTATGATAAAAATATTGACTGGATGAGACGTATGAACGATATTTCAGAGGAACGCATCGTTCTGACTATAGAGTCAATTAAAAAATTCGGCATATCACTTTTTGGTGAACCCGTAAAATGGGTCGGAAATGGTCTGGACTCATCAGGAAACGCCCTTAAAGGACAATATCTCTATGTTGACAATATCTATATAAATCTGATACAGAGAGCGGGAATAATAGCATTTGCATATCTGACAGCAATACTTACTGTTGCAATGATAAAAGCTGCAAAAGCAAAGGATTACTGGTTACTTGTAATATGGGCAGTGCTTTCATGCAGAGGCATACTTGACGACCTCATAATAGGACTTCATTATAATACCTTCTGGCTCGGAATAGGTGTATATATTTACAGCTCTGCAAATAACTGGAAGCCGTCACTGCAAAAGCTTATTCTGAAAAAGCTTGCTTTTCTGAATCGTCCGAAAAGCAGAATCAAATTCAAATGGCAGTAAAAGGAGTATATATGAAAATTTTAATTACCGGTGCAAACTTTGAAAACAAAGGAGCTCAGTCCATGCTCTTTATAACGGCTGACGAAATCCGCAAAAGGGCTGGAAATGCTGAAATATATTTTTCAACCTCTGAAAAATGTAATCTCAGAAATTACAGATTCAAAAGCGTCTATCTGACTACTCTGACACAGAAAATCGCTCTCAGCAGGCATTATATATCCCTCCCCCTTATAAAAAATACTCTTAGAGACTGTATACGCTTTATACTGGGAAGAAAAAAAAATATCTGGCAGTTCACAAGGCTGAGAGAGCTTATGCCTGATATTGACGTAATTATAGATGTCAGCGGCTTTGCTCTGGGTCAGAAATGGTCAGCCAGCTCTCAGGAAAATTATCTCAACAATATCCGCATAGCAAAAAAATACAATATTCCCATGTATCTTATGCCTCAGTCATTCGGAGGGTTCAGCTATTCAGATGACAGGAAATATCTGCTTCCGGAAATAAAAGAGCTTCTTAAATATCCCCGTGTAATTTTTGCAAGGGAACAGGCAGGCTATACAGAGCTTACAAAGCGTTTCAGGCTGAATAATGTAAAGCTTTCCGCCGACCTCGTTCTTCAGAATAAATCAATAGAACTAAGCAATATATACAGGAAAATTCCGGATTTAACCATTCCGGAGCTTAAAACCTCCGGCAATACTGCAATAATCCCCAATATGCAGTGCTTTAAACACGGAGACCGTGAAAAGAATCTTGCTTTATACAAGAGCATTATCGATTCCCTGATAAGCATGGGCAGACACGTATATATCTTCCGCCATTCAGCAAAGGATTTTGAAATATGTCAGCTCATATACGATATGTACGGAAAAAATAAAAATCTTCATCTTCTCACAAATGATTTCTCATGCATAGAATACGACAGATTTATAAATCAGTTTGACTTTATAATATGCTCACGTTTCCACGGAATCGTACATGCATACAGGAACGGAATACCTGCAATTGCTCTGGGCTGGGAAATAAAATATACAGAGCTTACCGCAGGAATGTGTCAGGAAAAATTCTGCTTTAACATTACAGATGATAACCTGAAAACAGAGGATATAATCTCTGCTGTAAAATATCTTGACAAGAACTCCGGCAAGGAAAGAAATGTCATAGAAAACAGATTAACCGAAATACGCAGGGATAACTGCTTCGACGCTGTCAGTGAGCTTAATTAAAAGGCGGGATTTATAAGATATGAAATTACAAAGAACTAAAAATGCTGTCAGAAATATAATATTCGGATTTCTCTTCAGATTAATAGCAATAATAGGTCCTTTCGCCGTGCGTACTGTAATGATATATGTCATGGGAAATGATTATGTCGGTCTGAACAGCCTGTTTACTTCAATTCTGAGTTTCTTGAGCCTTGCAGAGCTGGGGGCAGGAAGTGCTTTGGTATACAGTATGTACAAGCCGATTGCAGAAGATGATTCTGAAACTATATGTGCGTTGCTCAATCTTTACCGCAGACTTTACAGATATATAGGGCTGATTATTCTCACCATAGGAATAATACTTCTGCCATTTCTGAAATATCTTGTAAAGGACGGCGTTCCTGACGACGTAAGCCTCTACGTACTCTATCTCATATATCTCGGCAATACCGTAATAAGCTACTTTATGTTTGCATACAAGCAATCCCTGCTTACAGCACATCAGCGAACCGATATAATAAGCAAAAGGTCTATCGTTCTTCAGACCTTTATGTATGTAATGCAGATAATTGTTATGCTTGCTTTCAGAAATTATTACTTATACATAATCTGGCTTCCTGTCTCAACAGTTATAACAAATATTGCAAACTCCATAATTGTAGATAAAATGTTCCCTCAGTATAAATGCAGGGGCGAAATTCAGAAGGAACAGCGTGAAGCCATTACTAAGAAAATAATCGCTCTCTTCGGAACAAAGGCAAATTCCGTTATCATGCACGCCGCTGACAATATTGTTATTTCTGCCGTTCTGGGTCTGACTATTGTCGGAAAGTACGGAAATTATTACTACATAATGAATGCCATTATCGGAATAATGACAACAGTATATGATTCAATTACTGCCGGTATAGGAAACAGCCTCGAAACAGAAAGCAAGGAAAAAGTATATCAGGATTTTAATGTTATAAGCTTTCTTAATTCATGGATTACTATCGTATGTACGGTCTGCCTGCTCTGTCTCTATCAGCCATTCATGGAGATTTGGGTCAAAAAAGAAAATATGCTGGATTTCAGCATAGTATTACTGCTGGCAGTATATTTCTATGTATATCAGATAAGACGTGTAATGCTGACTTATAAAGATGCTGCAGGTATCTGGTGGGAGGACAGATTCAGACCATATATTATGATTATAGTCAATGTAACGGCAAACCTTATTCTTGTCCATATAATCGGACTTAATGGCGTTATATTTTCAACAATCCTGAGTATGCTTGTATCTGTTCCGTGGGAAAATTATACCGTATTCAAATATATCTTCAGAATTTCATCAGGAAAATATTATATTCAGCTTCTTTTCAGTACACTGATTTGTGTATTGATTTGTACAGCCTCATATTATGCCTGCCTTCCATTCAGAAGCGGTGTCGCTGCTTTAATAATAAGGGCTGTGGTATGTTTTGCAGTTTCAAATATACTGTTTATAGTAATAAACATAAAAAATCCCAATATGAAAAATACAATAAGGCTTGTAAAAAATAAACTTAAACGCAAGATGTGCTGAAAGGATATTTAATCTATGCAGACAATCAGGAAAACTGTTGAAAATAATCTTTGTGTCTCATGCGGTGCGTGTGTTGCGGTATGTCCGAAAAAATGCATAAGCTTCAGCAGAAAAAAAGGTATGTATATACCGGAAATAAATCAGGACTCCTGCATATCCTGCGGTATGTGCCTTAAAGTATGTGCCGGAGGAAATATCAGACACGGAGAAATAAAAAATACAGAACGCTATCTTCTCGGAGATTATAAAAATATAATATCTGCGAAAACCAATTCAAATGATATACTCAGAGCTTCAACAAGCGGAGGTGTCGTCACACAGCTGGTTAAACTGCTTCTGCAACAGAATACCTATGATGCCGCCTGTCTGGTAAACGGATATAACTATGATAATCTTCTCGAAGCCTTACGCTTTGAAAAAAATCAGTCACTTGAATCCTCACCCAAAAGCCGCTACCTTACTGTTTCACACGAACAGACAATAAAGCATATGATTTCACACCCTGATGAAAAGCTCATTATCGTTGCTGTACCGTGTGCCGTTCAGGGAATTATAAATGTCATAAAGCTTTACAGACTGAAAAGAGAAAATTATCTTATTATAGGTCTTTTCTGCGATAAAACCATGCATTACGGAGTAGTGGACTACTTTAAACAACACCCTGCTTCAAAGGGTAAAAAGCTAGTGAATTTCTATTTCCGTACAAAGGAAGCCGGAGGATGGCCAGGAAATGTACGCCTGACATATTCCGACGGAACTCATACCGATTTGCCTAAAACTGAACGTATGAAAGTCAAGGAATATTTCATGCCGGAACGCTGCCTTTACTGTTTTGACAAGCTCAACCGCCTGTGTGATATTGCGGTCGGTGATGATTACAAGCCCGAAAATGCAGATTCTGCCGGAAAAAACAGCGTTATTATCCGTACGGAACAGGGCTTGAATATATGGAAGCTCTGTGAAAAAAGCTTTTCCTTTTCACAGTCCTCGCCGGAAGATATAATATCTTCCCAGCACCTCAGAGCAAAAAGAGATAACCTCTCCTTCAGCACAATAAAGATAAACAACGGCGAATCCTCTGACAAAAAAACAATCAGAAAATACAGGGAGGCTCTCCGGAAGCTGGAAACAGGAAAAAGTGAAAATCTTTATATCTCTGTAAATAATGACTGTATAAAAACAAAAAGAAAGCTTCGCATAAAAAAGATGGTTGCAAAGCTTCTGAAAATAACTGGAGTGAAACATTGAAAATGAAATATGATTATCTTATAGTCGGCTCAGGTCTTTATGGTTCAACTTTAGCCGAAAGACTTCACAAAGCCGGAAAAAATATTCTCGTTATAGACAAAAGACCAAATATTGCCGGAAATATCTACACTGAAAAAACTGAGGGCATAAATGTTCACAAATATGGTGCACATATCTTCCATACCAATAATAAAAAAGTATGGCAATATATTACTCAGTTCGCAGAGTTCAACAGATTCACAAACAGTCCTGTTGCCAACTATAAAGGCGAGCTTTATTCACTGCCGTTCAATATGTATACCTTCAACAAGATGTGGGGAGTTGTTACTCCTCAGGAGGCTCTTGAAAAAATCAACCAGCAGAAAAAGGAAATTACCGGAGAGCCTCGGAATCTTGAGGAACAGGCTATAAGCCTTGTCGGAAGGGATATCTATGAAAAGCTTATAAAAGGCTATACAGAAAAACAATGGGGACGTGACTGCAGGGATTTACCGGCATTTATAATAAAACGTCTGCCAGTACGCCTTACTTTCGACAACAATTACTTCAACGCTCTTTATCAGGGTATTCCAATCGGAGGCTATACAAAAATGATTCAGAATATGCTTGACGGTATAGAAGTACGCCTCAGCACAAATTACCTCGGACACAAGGAAGAACTTGATAAAATCGCCGGTAAAATAATTTATACCGGTGCTATTGATGAATATTTCGACTATAAGCTCGGTACTCTGGAATACCGCTCAGTAAAATTTGAAAATGAAATTCTTGATAAACCTAATTTTCAGGGAAATGCCGCTGTAAACTATACCGACTCCGAAACTCCATGGACAAGAATCATAGAGCATAAATGGTTTGAATTTGGTAAGGACGAAAACGGCAGCGACCTCCCGAAAACTGTAATCAGCCGTGAATATTCCTCCGAATGGAAACCCGGTGACGAGCCTTATTATCCCGTAAATGATGATAAAAATAATCAGCTTTATCTGGATTACAAAAAGCTTTCAGAAAAAGAAGATAAAGTAATATTCGGAGGCCGTCTGGGAGAATACAAATACTACGATATGGACGCTGTAATTGCATCAGCTCTTGATATGTACGAAAAAATTATTTCAGCTTAAATTAAAGCTCCGTCTCCGGAATATCCGGAGACGGATTTTCTTATCTGTTATTTCCTGATACCGCAATTCTTGTCGAAGGACGGATTGCAGGCATAAAAATTTCTGGGACTGAGATTATCCTGAATAAATTCTCAGTGCTTCCCCGAAACGCTGAAAATGTACTATTACTCCGTAACATCTAAATATTTGCAAGAATTGTTTTTTTGTGGTATAATAATCTTATCACAAGATAAGGAGATTTAGCGTGAAAGAAACAATCAATGCACCGCCAAAAAGGCACGACAACAAGACCCTGCAAGTTTCATTTTTTTTGCAGAGCCTGAAAGCACAAAGAAAAACAGTGCTACAAAACAGTCAACCCTTGATTTTGAAGAAACTTAGTGGCTTGTTTAATCGCTTTGGAAATCGTTTTTTCCTTGAGAGATTCCGGCATATCCACTTTCATAAGGTCGGTAGGATTCCAGACTTCACCAGCAGACATCATGGAATAGATCGCAGTGAGAATCATTCTTGCAATGGCGATGATTGCCCGTTTCTTACCTCTGCGTCTGGAAATGTTCTCGTATTTCAAACGGTAATAGGAAGATTCTTTGGATTTCACGGCTGCATGTGCAGCTTGCACTAATGCAGGTTTGAGGTAGACTCCGGCACGTGTGATCCGAACAGACTTCTTTTTTCCGGCAGATTCATTGTTGCCGGGTGTTAATCCCGCCCAGCAGCATAATCGTTTTGAGGAACCAAACTGAGACATATCTGTACCAATTTCAGAGATGATTGTAATGGCACAATTGCGGTCAATTCCGGGAATGGTACACAAAAGCGATATCAGACCTTCGTGTTTTTCAACCATGGAATGAATAGCATCATCCACTTTTGCAATTAACTTGCTGATGTAATCCAGGTGAGAATGGACGATCCGCATACGAAGCTTTTGTTCATAAGTGATAGAATACCCTTCAATAGACTCAAGCACGGAATCGGATTTCTTTTTCAGAGAACGCTGTAAAAGAGAAACACAATGTTCCGGATTGAAGGCTTCATCAGAAATCAGATAGTCGGTAATCGCTGAAGCGGATTTTCCGAACATATCGGAAACAACAGAATCAAGAGCAACATTGCAAACAGTAAAAGCATTCTGAAAACGATTCTTCTCACTGCTTTTCATACAGACCAGTTTGTAACGATAGCGAGTGAATTCCCGGAGAATGCGAATTTCCTTTGGCGGAATAAAGCTTCCGGGAACAAGTCCCAGACGAAACAAATCACCGATCCATTTGGAATCTTTGGTATCGTCTTTGTTGCCTTTGACAGCTTTCACCCATTTGGGATTGGCAATTGTTGTGCGGATACCGCGTTCCTCAAGGATATTGAACACAGGAACCCAGTACTTTCCAGTGGATTCCATACAGACATCAAGGCAATTGTTTGCATGGAGCCAATCACAGAAGCGATGCAAGTCATGATTGTAAGTAGAGAAACGTTTCTTCTGGTAATGCGGCTGAACACCATCTGTGGTAGAAATGATAGTTCCTACCAGAAAACTTTTGTGGACGTCAATACCACAGCATATTGGATAAACAACTTTCAATGGATCACCTTCCGATGAAAAAGATATAGGAAGGCAGGGACTGAATCATCACACAATTTAACAGGTGCTAAAACAATTCTTAGCGTACGGGCTGAAAGCGCCACTTATTTGTGCTTGAAAAGATGATTCCAACACTGATTATTATACTGTCTGAATGCGTATAGCAAGTCTACGACTCCTCCTACCGTGCGTTGTAGTTTGCCTTTCCCTCATACAGTAATTATATCACATTTTTGATAAAATCGCCGCTGTCAGTTTCTTTCATTCCTATTTGTGCTGACGCCACAGCGGCAGAATGGAGATTATTATGAAAAAACTATCAAACGGCATAATGATTGATTGTGCAAGAAAGAATTATACATTTAATGATATAATTAATTACATAGATTATCTGTCAGAATTTGAAAATTCTTTCATTCATCTTCATCTGTCTGATAATGAAAATGTTGCAGTCGAGTGCAATCTTCTTGGACAAATCGTTAAGTATTCCCAAAAGCACGAAGGCTATTATATAAATCCTGAAAACGGCAAAAGATTTTTCAGTTTTGCTCAGATAAGAGAACTTTTCTGCTATGCGGTCATCAAAAACGTCGAGTTTGTTGTGGAAATAGATTTGCCTGCTCATATGAACGGCTTTTTTGAACTTTCAGCATATAAGTTCGGTGATGAATTTCTTAACGAAATCGGTGCTGATATTAAAACCGATAAAGGAAATGTTTTCGGACAGATTGATATAAATAATAAAGCAGGCAAAAAGTTCATTTATTCTCTTATTGACGAATACACAGAACAGTTCAGCTATATCAAGTATTTTCACATCGGCTATGACGAATACAGCCTTGTTACAGGTCAAAGAAAAATTGAATTTTTAAACGAAATTGCTTCATATATCCGTAAAAAATGCTTTGTTGTAAGAATCTGGAATGATACTGTTACAAGAGATAACATAGGCAGTATTGATAACAGTATAGAAATAACATACTGGATTCTGCCTGAAGACAAAAAATATAATACTGTTTATGCTTCTGTTCCCGATTTACAAAAATACGGGTTCAGAGTTATCAATGCCAACTGTAATTATCTCTATTTCTACGACTGTCACATTGACCAGATTAAGTATAAGGCTGATTTAATCAGTGAAAGCTGGGATATTTCAATCTGGAATAAGTTTTTCTATGACAAATGCGAAAGTATTGAAAATATAATCGGTTCAATGATATGTATCTGGGCAGAAGAACCTGCACACTCTGACACAAAAGACATTTTCAATTCTGTTACAAAAATGTATGATGCTATGGTCATAAAAAACAAATTCAAAAATCATAAATGAGCAAAAATCCTTTTAAGATGATTGTTATGAGGAATGCAAGCATTGAACAGAAAGCCATATCAGCTTCGGATTGAGAAGGATAATCAGAAAAATTACCCCTGAGAGCTAGAGCATGTTAACATTAAAGGATAGCATCAAAAATAATGGAAAGAGTAACGACAGCAAGATAAATAATATCAGGTTTATCATAACGAGTAAAAACTTTTCTGAAACGCTTAATTCTAAGGAAAAATCTTTATGTTTCATTTCTACGTTTGTAAAATTCTTTGTCATATAGCTATCCTATTTTAAAACAAAATATTCAGAATACTGAAAAACATGGTGAATAGCATCATCTAAAGAAATGTTGATACGTAAAAAAGCTTTTATTCTGTGTTTTAATAAAAACCAATATTTTTCAATGGGATTAAGTTCAGGAGAGTAGGGAGGAAGAAAAATCAATTTTCTATGCTGAAGATATGCAGATGAAAACGGATTATTTCAACGAACATTTCGGACAGGGACACATACATCCTTTTGCCGAAAAATAAGCATAGACTTCCTTGTCAGCACGGACGTAAAGCGTTGATTGTACGACGTTCTGGAGTATATCCAAACTGCACTTTGCCTCCCTGATAAAATCCTGTTTCACGAGCTTTTGTCTGGAACGCATCAGCAACTCTTGCGGCGATTGTTTCACGCTCAAATTCCGCAAAATTCAGCAGATTGTTACGCATCATACGCCTCTCTTTTGTCTCCGTGCTGAACGGCTCAGAAAGCGAGTACACCGATACGCCAAGTCTGTCGAGTTCGTCAGTAATATTCAGATACTCCCTCATGTTACGAGAAAAGCGGTCATATTTTTTCACAACAATGCGAGAAATTATTCCGTCACGAGCGTCCTGCATCATTTCCTGAAACGCAGGGCGGTGCTGAATATCTTTTCCTGATTTTCCGTCATCACAGTAAATTCTGTAAGCGGAATTTTCGCCGACGTTACACATTCTTCTTTCTGAGCATTGATTGAAAGCGAGTTGTTGCACTTGTCCTTGTCGCTCACGGAACGGCGTACATAAATCGCCGTAATTCTTGTTTTTTTATTCGATTTTTTCATTGTTCGACCTCCGATTGTATTCGCAACCGAACAGGCTCAGCGTATCGGAATGGAACTATGTCAGAAACTTTTCGGCAATGATTATCAGTATATTCTTGCCACCCATATCGACCACGAACACGTCCACAATCATAACTATCCTATTTTAGAACAGAATGCTAAGGTTGCTGGAAAACATAGTAGACCTCTTGCGAAATTAAGAGGACATATCAAAATTACAGATACCTGCAATCAAAGAAAAACGAAGGGCAAAACGCTTTCTGCGATTTCTATATTTTTCAGAAAGAATACGGAAACGCTTTACAAAGCAGATAACATGCTCCACATAAATTCTCTTTTTTGAAATAAGACGATTATTAATTTTTTCTTCTTTTGACAAAGGTTTGTTTTTACTGCGTTTTTTAGGAAGAATTGAATTTGGATGTATCGCTGTAATTC
>JAEDMB010000148.1 GCA_016303235.1 Oscillospiraceae bacterium | reverse complement strand
AGACCTTGCAGAACAGGCAAAAAAAGAAAATAAATAAAAAAATGGGCGAGCAATGCTCGCCCGCTGTTTCTGTTCAGCAGTCACACCATTTTTCAATAATTTTATTTATTTTTCATTTCGTTAACGCCCTGTTTTATTATCTTTCCGGAAGCTTTAAAAGCTTCTCCCCTTGCCTTGCAGGCACTTGCTGAATTGTTGTATTTAGCAGATGCTCCTGAAATTAAAGCTACAGCAACTCCAGCTACAATTTTTGCTATTGGTGATGACATATTATTAAACACTCCTTTAAAAAATATTTATTACTGCTTGATAAATAAATCCACTGCACGGTTTGCAACCTGTTTTGTGGATATAAGGTCAACAATTGCACTTACTCCCCCTCCGGCAATTGGAACCATTTTTGCAAGATTTATAATACCTTTTTCACCGAATTTTGTAATAAGTCTGAATCCTACTTTCTGATTTATTTTAACAAGAACTTTTCCAGGAATCTGCTTTACTGCCTGTACCGCAAGCTTGTTTCCGAGTTTTATGCCTGTCTGCTTGACTATATCAGTTGCTGACATTCCAACAAGAGTTATGTAAACAAGAGTTTTTACAGAATCATCTTTCGGGTTAAGTCCTCCCATTACTGCCAGAGCTGCAATCATTCTTATCTGTACATAAAGATTTCCTGCAACATCAGCCGGAATTGCAATCGGAAGTGTTATCAGTCCGCCTAAACCTGTTAAAAATCCCGTTGTTGTACATTTTGCTATCTGTGCTGTTATCATTTTTGAAGATGCTTTTTTAACATCATAATTATTGTTTTGCAGATATTCATTTGCAAGCTGTATTGCAGTCTGAGATGTTGGAAGTCCATTTATTGCTGAACTGTAAACCTTATCGAGAATTTCCATACCTTTTTTGCTCTGTTCTGCTTCAGATGCCATAATATTACCAGTCCTTTCAGATATTTTTTATAATTCTATTATACATATGGTATCAGACAACCGTATGTCCCGATAAAAAATTTATATATTTTTTCATCGGTTTTGTAATAATTTACAAATAATTTCTGATTTTGTAACCTGATATTAAGCAACACATATAATATTACAGGAAGTAAAACTTCCGAAATATCTTTACGGAGAAAAATATGAAAAATATCTGTACATTAAACCGTCTTAATGAGGGTGAAAAATGCAGGGTAAAAAAGCTTTTGATTCAGGGTAATATGCGTAAGCGACTGCGTGACATAGGGCTTATTGAGGGTACAGACGTTGACTGTCTGAAAAAAAGCGTTTCCGGTGACCCGACTGCATATTTAATAAGAGGTGCTGTAATTGCTCTGCGTTCAGATGATTCATCAAGAATTATCGTAAATAAATTGTAAAATCAAGGGCGGAAATTAAATTCCGCCCGATTTTTTAAATATGAAATTATTTTACCGGAAGTGATTTTACTACGTTTGCAATATACTGCTGAATTGTAAGAGCATCGCTTGCGGTTACGCCGTTTCCTACACCCTGAACATCAGCGTTAATAAGTCCCTGAGGTTTAAGAACGTTTACTTTTGAATCACCTACATATGATGCAACTGCAACTGCATCGGCAATATCTACATTGCCGTCAAGGTTTGCATCGCCATAGAGAGTTTCTGAACCTGTTGATGTTGTAGGGTCAGTAGTTGGATTGCTGTCGTTAAGCTTTCCGTAAACGATTCCACAGCCTACTGTTGACATATAAACAGTACCGAATTCATTCATATCGCCTACAAGGAAATTTCCGTTTCCTGTACCGCCGTAAAGCTTTTCAGTATTAATGCATACCCATGTCTGACCGCCGTCCTGTGAACGGTAAATGCCTTCGGGGTCTGATTCCTGCGGTTTTCCGTACATATAAAGGGTATTGACATCGCCCTCTTTTTCGGGAGCTCCGTATCCGACTGTCTTGCAGTATGATACGCTGTCAAGCTTTTTGTTTTCTGTTACTTTTCCGTCCTTTACGGTAACATGATACATACCGTTCCAGCCACCGCCGAGAATCAGGTCACCTTCACCGAGATATGCTATTCTTGCAGCACTGTCGCACATATCATACATACAAATATCAGTGCTTGTGAAAGTCTTTCCGTAGTCCGTGCTTATACAGAATTTATAGCATGCGTCTGAAATATCCGGTTCATCTTTTGAATAGAACCATGATGAATTATAGTATGTTGCATATGCGTATACTACATTAGGCTGGTCAGGTTCAACAAACATATAAGTAGGCTTTGAACCGTACTGTGACGGGATTCCCGTGCATGCTGTCCATGTCTGACCGAAGTCATCAGAATAGCTTACTCCGCCGTCGTCCTTATTTGACTTGAAGAAGCGGTAGGTATCCTCATCGAGCTGAGTTATAGCTGCCTTTCCTCCGGCAGTATTAGCCATTTTAGTCCATGTTTCACCGCCGTCAAGCGTATAGAATCCGGGAGCTACATCGTTCTGATTTTCGGCAATTCTAATCATTACTTTAGGATTCTGCGGACAGTATGCAATTGCACCTGTTGAACCCATATTAGGAGTATGCTGTTTTCCGGGCTGTGTGAGGTCAGCATGTTCAAATCCGTCATAGTCACCGATAGCGGAATAGGGATTTCCTCCGGGAACGCTTACCATATCAAGAGCAACTACTTCTTCTATGCCGTCGGGGTGGAAGTAATACTGCGGAAGTTCGTCCCATACATTATCGCATGCAAATACGCCGTTTCCTGATGTAAGGAATATTCTGTCTGAATTGCGTGGGTCAAGTACGATTGCACCGCACCAGTGAATAGCTTTGTTTCTTATCCAGTCATAACCGCCGTCCTGAAGATAGTCAGCCTGCAAAGGACCTCCCCATGATTTCTCAACACCAGGGGTTATTGATTCCCATGTCTTGCCTCCGTCTGTTGAACGGAAAAACTGGTCGCCCCAGCATACCTTGTCATCGTCCCATGCACCCTCATACCAGAGCTGTGATGACCATACACCGCATGTAGTTGCAACAAGTGTATTTGCATCGTTCGGGAGGCTTACACATGCACTGAAACTGTTTCCCGTAGGTGAAATATCAGTGACAGTTCCTGTTTTTGTATCATATCTGTAAATTCCTCCGCCTGTGCCTCCGAATGCAAGAGCTCCGACGTAATTTATAAGGAGATTTCCGTCAGCGTCCTTGTTGATTCTTGCAGGGAATGAACCAGTCGGCAAATCCTTGCTTAAAACAGTAAATTCGTCGTCTTCTACACTTGCAACATGGACATTTTCAACGCCTTTTATACTTGTGCCGACATATACCTTTCCGTCCTGAATTGCAATAGTAGCAACACCGTTCTGATTATTATAGGCATCAGAAGTAACTGACCTTGCAATATTTTCTGTCCATGTAGGCCACTTTGTTGTTTCGGAGAAAAGACCTAAATCATCATAGCCTATAACGGGATTCCATGTTTTTCCTCCGTCAGTAGACTTTATAAGAGCTGACTTTCCGAAAGCAACGTCGCCTCCGCAATAGATTGTATCGGGATTATCAGGGTCAACTGCAATAGCTTCGCCATGGTGACGACCGTCACCGTTGCCCATAACTTTTATTTCAGAAGAAATATCAGTTTCTGTAAAAGTCTTTCCGCCGTCAGTAGTCTTGAATATAACAGTTCTCTCGCTTGAGAAATACGCACAGCCACAGAGGAAATATACTGTATTATCGTCAGTAGGGTCGATAGCCATTGCATCAACGCTTAAATATCCTCTGTCGTTATCGTCTATGAAGGAGAGGAGCTGTTCCCATGATTCGGTTTCATAGTTATACTTGTATGCACCGCCTACATCTGTACGGGCATACATTTCCTTCTGACCTGTAACTATTCCGGAAACAAATCCGCCTCCGCCGATTTTTACCGTTCCCCATTCCATTGAATCCTCAGCCGATTCAACAGCGTTTGCCGGTATTGTATTTGAAGAAGAAATCGCATATGCACCCGAAAATGAAATGCATACAGCAAGTGCCATTGACAAGGCTCTGAGCTTTAAACTCATAAAAAAATCACTCCTTAAATCAATTTTTTCCTGATAATTTAATGCTAACATATTTTTTGACAAATGTCAATGACATTTCAAAAAATACAAT
>JAEDMB010000147.1 GCA_016303235.1 Oscillospiraceae bacterium | reverse complement strand
ACAAGTCCCGCTGTACATACTATAAATGAACCTGTATATACCTGTTTTTTATTGTATTCCCTGTCAAGTCCGTATCTCATTGTTGCACTTGATATTGAAAGAGTAAATATCGGCAGAAGAAAATTAAGCGTTATTTCAAGAAGTTCCTTTGTACTGCTGTCTGCCGGACTGATATTGCTTGTATAAAGTCTTGTTAAAAACAATACAAGTATTTTTGAGCCAAAACTTCCTATTGCAAATATAACAGTATTCATTGCCAGACTTTTATATTTATTCATAGATTCACACTCCTGATTTTTATTATTTACATATTATAGCATGTTTTTTCTTGTTTGTCACTATTATTTCAAATTTTTATAAAAAATCGGAGCAGTTAAAATATCTGCTCCGTTTTTTTATGAGAATATCCCAAACGCAAAATTAACTATACTGCAAAGAATTATTCCGACAGCTACGGGAAGAATAAAAGCTGTCAGAGTCCATTTTATACTGCCTGTTTCCTTTTTGATGGTAAGGCATGTTGTTGAGCATGGAAAATGAAAAAGCGTAAATATAAGCATACATACTGCTGTTGATATATCCCAGCCGTTATTTATAAATAATTCCCTGAGCTCATTCAAATCAGAAAGTTCAAGTATTGAACCCTCTGCAAGATATGTCATTATTATTATCGGCACTACTATTTCATTTGCCGGAAATCCCAGTATGAACGCAAGCAGTATTACTCCGTCAAGACCTATGAACTGCCCGAAAGGGTCAAGAAATTCCGAACAGTATGATAATAATGATATTCCGTTTATATCTGTATTCGCCAGCAACCATATAATAAGTCCGCTTGGTACTGCTACCATGCATGCTCTCCCAAGAACGAATAATGTTCTGTCAAGTACTGAACGTACTATTACTTTTGTAAACTGCGGTTTGCGATACGGAGGAAGTTCAAGCGTAAATGATGACGGTATTCCTTTAAGTATCGTCAGAGAAAGAATTTTTGATACTATAAGTGTCATTATTATTCCCGAAAGTATCGTCAGAAGAAGTATTCCTGATGATAAAAGCGATGAACCTATTCCCTTTGATGTTATGAAAAACATGCTTATTATTGCTATAATAGTCGGGAATCTGCCGTTGCAGGGTACAAAATTATTTGTAAGTATTGCTATAAGACGTTCACGGGGAGAATCTATTATTCTGCACCCTGTAACTCCTACCGCATTGCACCCGAATCCCATACACATTGTAAGGCTCTGCTTTCCGCATGCGTTCGCACATTTAAAGCATCTGTCAAGATTAAATGCAACTCTCGGCAAGTATCCGAAATCCTCAAGCAGTGTAAATAATGGAAAAAATATCGCCATGGGCGGTAGCATTACTGATACTACCCATGCAAGAACTTTATATATTCCCTGTATCAGTACTCCCTCTACCCATTCCGGAGCATTTGTTTTCAGAATAAGCTCTGAAAGCTTATCTCCTATTCCGAAAAGCAACCCCGAAAGCATTTCCGACGGATAATTTGCCCCCTCTATGGTTATCCAGAGAATTAATCCTAAAAGAATTATCATAAGAGGTATTCCGAACCGTCTGCTTGTTATTATATCATCAATCATTCTGTCACGCTTATATGCTTTATTCCCTGTTATTACACATTCCCCTGCAATTTCTTCCGCTTTTTTTATAACCGATGCCGTTATGCTGTCGGAAATATTTTCCGGATATTCTTTTATTTCTTCAAATTCCGGAATTTTTATATTTTCATATTCTTCTATATTATGTATTGCAGATTTATCGTTTTCAAGAATTTTAAGTGCCGTAAATTTTAACGGCAGTTTTTTTATATCTCCCGATATTTCTGACATTATTTTTTCTGTCGCATTTTCAATACTTTCATCATATAATATCTGTACCGGTTCGGGAGTTTCTTCCGACAATACCATATCATAAAGCCTTCCGCACATTTCATCTATTCCCTTTCCTGTCCTTGCCGTTATTCCGCATACCGGTACTTTCAGAATACTTTCAAGCTTTTCAATATCTACTTTTATTCCCTTTGATTCCGCCTCATCAAGAAGATTTACACATACAAGAGTTTTCGGACACACTTCTATTGTCTGCAATACAAGATTAAGATTTCTTTCAAGACATGTTGCATCACATACTACTATTGAGGCATCTGCATTTCCAAAACATATAAAATCCCTTGCACATTCCTCCTCCGCTGATACTGCTCTTAATGAATATGTTCCCGGAACGTCTACAAGTATAAATTTATGTCCCTTATATTCAAATTCTCCTTCTGCATTTGTTACTGTCTTTCCTGCCCAGTTCCCTGTATGCTGATTCATTCCTGTAAGTGCATTGAAAAGTGTTGATTTTCCTACATTCGGATTTCCCGCAAGTGATATTATACTTGTTTTCATTGCTGTTTTCCCTCCTGCTGAATTTAATCATTATAATTCTATGCTCCACGAATACCATTATTGACCTATAAATATTGTTAAAAACTTACACGAATATAAATATTTTTTTGTATAATAGGCTGAAAATAAATAAATCCCTTGACTTTTGGATATAATAGTGCTAAATTATAATTAGCACTCGGGGACAGAGAGTGCTAAAAGATTGAAAGGGTGTAAAATCGTGGACGAAAGAAAACTCAAGGTTTTAGCTTCCGTCGTTGATGAGTATATCAGAACCGGTGAACCGGTTGGTTCTAAAGCTATTTCGGGTATGCTTGACATAAAAGTTTCTTCCGCCACTATCAGAAATGATATGGCTGTGCTTGAACAGCTCGGCTACCTCGAACAGCCCCATACTTCTGCCGGAAGAATACCCACCTTCGCCGGATACAGACTTTATATCGAAAAGTTCGTGAACCCTGTCAGACTCCCCGAGGAAGAACGCACAAGACTTGATAATATGCTTGAAGAAAACGGTGCTTTTACTGAAGATGCTATTATTCAGAATGCTGTCACTGCTCTTGCAGAACTTACAAACTGCACTGCTGTTGCATCAAATTCAGCTCCGAAATTTTCCGTCATATCAAAGGTCGAAGTAATCCCCACGGGAAAGAGAATGTATGTTATTCTTCTGATTACTTCGGGCGGTAACATCAAAAACAAAACCTGCCGTCTTGAATTTGACCTCAGTCATGAACAGCTTGACTTCTTCTCGCATTATGTTCAGGAAAATCTTCAGGGCGTTTCAGTTGAGGAAATTTCAGAGGAAACTTTCGACAAAATGGTTACGGCTCTCGGTGCTTATATGGTTATTCTTTCACCTCTTGTAAAAAGCATATACGAACTTTCTGCCGACCTCAAGCAAAAATCCGTTACTTTCAGCGGTGAAGAAAATCTTTTCTCCTGCAGTGACCTCGACAAAGGCGAAATAGTCAGATTTATTGAACATAAAAATGAACTCGTCAATATGCTTGATGATACTTTCAACGGTATTCAGATTAAATTCGGTCAGGAAAATGATGACTTCATTATCGGCAATTCAAGCATGATTGTTTCAAAATACAAAAAGGGTTCAAAAACTGCCGGCTCATTAGGAATTATAGGCCCTATGAGAATTGACTATGCTAAAATTATCCCATATGTGGAATATTTTACAGAAAAATTAACGCTCCTTATGTCGGACGATGTTCCTGACGATGAGAGCAATAAATAGAAAGGAGTCTGAAAAATGGAAGAAAACGAAAAAAATCCCGATGTTCAGGAGGATATTTCTGAAAATCCTGCTGAAGATAATACAGACCAGAACGACAATTCAAACGAGTGTGATGACATATCAGCCAAGATTTCTGAACTTGAATCAAAGCTGAATGATTCCGAAGACAAATATCTGAGGCTCTTTGCTGAATACGATAACTTCCGCAAAAGAACTTCAAAAGAGAAAATCGAAGCCTTTGGAAATGCTACTGCTAAATGCGTTGAAAACATTCTGCCCGTTATAGACAGCTTTGAACGTGCAATTATTGCTGAATGTTCTGATGAAGCCTATAAAAACGGCATGACTATGATTTTCAATCAGTTTAAATCCGTTCTTGATAAGCTTGATGTCAAGGAAGTCCCCGCTCTCGGTGAGGATTTCGACCCCAATCTCCACAACGCTGTTACCAAAGTTGACAGCGAGGATTTTGAATCAGGTAAAATTTGTCAGGTTTATCAGAAAGGCTACAAAATCGGCGACAGACT
>JAEDMB010000146.1 GCA_016303235.1 Oscillospiraceae bacterium | reverse complement strand
AGCGCGTGACTGTTAATCACGATGTCGCTGGTTCGAGTCCAGCTTGGGGAGCCAAAAAAGATACTGAACTGATTGTTCAGTATCTTTTTTGTTTTATGGTTTGTATAATAATGTATTTGGACTCGATTTTAATGATTTTCACGAAATGTGAAAACACTGGAATCGAGTCCTTTTTTGTTTTTCTGAAACATCGAACGACTTCTGGAACTCAGTCATCAGCTTTTCATCTGATTAATAACTTGTTACATACTCAAAGTCTGCTTCTACATGATTTATTGTATTCATAGCGAATCAGCTAACCTCCTGTTGCTTTTATCTTCGCAGCTTAACTGTACACTGATTTATGCTGACTCGCTACCTTTTTTGTAAATTGTATCATATTTATTGTGATTTTGCACATCTTATCGTTTTATTTTATAACTTTCCTTGACTTTTTATAAAATAAATGGTATAATAAAAAATATATATTAAATTATATTTAAAAAAATAATATTTCCTGAATTGAGATGATAAAAAATGAATATTTCCATCGAATCTATCATAGCTATTTATCCGGATAGAACGCTGAGTATTCGTGAACTTGCTGAAAATGCTGAGGTTTCTGTTATAGATGCAGAAGCGTCAGGGATAAGTAGATTGCACGCTGCATCTGTTGGAACGCTTACCACCGATTTAGCAGCTGATGCGGTAAAAATAGCACTTTCAAAAGCTAAAATTGATTCTAAGTCCGTAGATCAGCTTGCATTTATTTCTGAATGCATAGGAGATTATCTTTATATGGATGCTTCAAAAACCGTAATAAAAAAGATGGGAGGAAGAGACGATAATCTTATATATTCTTCAGATTATTTCCGTGGAAATAGTGGTACATTGGGGATTATTGAAATTGTCGGAAATCAGTTAACAGCTAATCCCAATATCAGATGTTCGGTAATATCGACATCATTAGTGTGGGAAAGTCATTCAAATAAAAGAAGACTTGGAGATACCTTTCTTGGAGATGGTGCAGGTGCAATTGTTATGAGCGATCATCTCAGCGAAAAAAATCGTATACTTAGTATTTCAGTAAAGAGTCTTAGTCGTTACTCATTAGTTTCAGGTTTCAAATATGGTGGAACTCTTTATGATTTCACGGCAGATGTTGTACATAATAATAAATTCGTTTACAGTATACTTGATCAGGAATGTTATAAAGGGGTTATGGAAAATGTGATTTCAGTTGCTGTTGAAGTTGGAAAAGAAGCTCTGGAAAAAGCTGGATGCACTGTCGAGGATATATCATACATAGGTATAAGCGGATTCAATAAGACAGTTAACAAAGATATTGTTTCAAAATTTGGGGTAAAAGAAATTATTGATCCTCTTAATGATAAAGGTTTTCTTGGTTCATTAGGTGCAATTGAGGTTTTATCACAATTTATAAATGATGACAATATTAAATATGGTAAAAAAATGCTTCTTTTTACCGTTGGAATTGATGTAAATGTTGAAGCACTTGTTATTCAGAAATAAGGGTGATGTATATGAAATCAAGAAATCAAAATGTTGGAATTGCAGGAATGGGTTTTTATTTCCCGAAAGAGATTGTCAGTACAAGAAAAATAGTTGACGAAGAGGAAATTGAAGAAAAGGCTTATATAGTTTCGGGAATTGATTATATTTATAAGCCATCTGATGATGATACACCAAGCTATATGGCTTATAATTCTTCTATCGAGGCTATGAAAGATGCCGGTATTGCTCCCGAAAATATTGATATGATAATAATTGCTGTATTTAAGAATGATTACTGGCACTGGCAGATGAGTGCTTGGTTAAAAGATAAAATTGGTGCTGAAAATGCAGTAACACTTGAGGTAAAGGGCGGCTGTGCAGCACATTTTTATGCAATTGAAACTGCAGTCGATCAAATATGCGGTTCTGAGGACATTAATACTGTTCTTGTTGTGAGTTCAGAAAGAATGTATGGATATGGCTGGCCTACTTTCCTTAGTTCCGGAAGTCAGGCTGTTATACTTAAACGTAACTGTGAAAAACTTCGATATCTAGGATTTTATACAAGCAACATGATAAGATATCACGAAAATGCATATATAAAGGCAGGCGGAACTGCAAATCCTTTCAGCAAAGATACCGAATGGAATGGTGAAGGGTTTATCGAAAATATTGTTGTTAATAAAGATTTGTATTTTGAACATATAAAACCACATTTTTTTGATAGGTTCAGGGAGGTTACAGAGAACCTTACTAAAATGACTGACCGAAAACTTTCAGATGTTAAGTATATGGTAACTCTTACACAGCAGAAAGATTTCGAAAAAAGGATACTTAATAGTATAGGGATTCCAGATGTACCATGCGGAAGGGAATATAAAAATAACCTCGGGCATTTTAGCGGAGCTGATTCCTACATTATCCTTGATAAGGCGATAAAAGATGGAAAGATAAAAAAGGGAGATTTAATTCTTAGTTTTACAATTGGCGGAATTGCATGGTGTGGAACAATGATAGAATATTAAGGAGATGGAAAAATGATAGGTATTTCAGGTATCGGAGCATATATTCCAGAGCATAGCATTCCTATATCAGAGCTTATTCCTAATATTACAGAGGATAAAATTAAAAGCTTTGGAGTGCAATCAATACTTTGGGAACCAAAACTTTCTGCAATAGAAATGGCAGAAAAGGCTTCAAGAATGGCTATAGACAATGCTGGTATAAACGTTGAGGAAATAGATACCATAATAAATACACAAGCAAGTATACATGACTATCTTATGTGGATAGCGGCTGCTGATCTTCAATATCGTCTTGGAGCAAGAAATGCTTCTTTTTTTGACATATATCAAGGATGCAGTGGCTTTGTTGAGGGAATAAAAATAGCCGAATGTTTAATCGAATCAGGAAGAGCAGAAAAGGTGCTTGTAGCATCAGCCGAAAAATGGGATTGTGCAATAAGAAAAAGATATATAGGAAAAATGGTCTATGGTGAAGGCGGTGCAGCGGTTGTGGTCGAAAAAGATTGCCGTAGCAATGTTGTTCTTGGTCATAGTCATATTTCACTTGGATATTTTAATGATATTTCAAGAATTCAGATAGGTGCACAAAATCCACCGGAAAATGAGCATATGCTTTCAGAGTATGATTTTAGCGTTGTTAATCTTGAAAAGTCAAAAAACGAACTTCTTCCTATAAATATAGAAAATTTCTATATTGTCGGAGAAAAAGCTGCTGCAGATTCTGGTATTACAGTAAAGGATCTGAATGCTATAATTTTCCCAAGTGCAGGGTTTGGACTTATGGAAAAAGTCATTAAGCGATATGACTTTGACCTTTCGGCAACAAATCACGAATATATGTCACATGCGGGAGATTGTGGTACAGTAGATGTTATTATAAGTCTTTACAGAATGTTGAAAGATAAAAAAATAAAAAAAGGTGATAATGTTCTGATCCTTGCACAGGGAGCAGGATTTGTATGGAATTCAATAATAATAAAAATTTAACTAATATCTTCAGGATTTGATCAATAGACCTGTAAGAATGTTTTTAAGGAGGAGAATATGATTAATTCTAAAATAGCGGGTGTAGGCTACTATGTGCCTGAAAAGGTTGTTACAAATGATGATCTTGCTTCATATCTTGACACAAGCGATGAGTGGATTACACGTAAAATAGGCATAAAAGAAAGAAGAGTCGCTGCCGATAACGAAGTAACTTCTGATATGGGGGCAGCTGCTGCTGAAATGGCCTTGAAAAATGCAGGAGTAAAAAGCTCTGAAATTGATCTCATCATTCTCGCAGCAAACCTTCCAGATCATATTAGTCCGGCTACTGCCGTAAAAGTTCAGGAAAAAATCGGTGCTTCCAACGCTTTTGGATTCGACATAAGAACAGGAGGGTGTCCAGGTCTTGTCTATGGAATTACGATTGCATCAAAGTTTATTGCAGACGGATCATGTAAAAACGTTCTGATAGTCGCTTCGGATATGAACTCTAAAGGTGTTGACTGGAGTGAGCGTCTTACGGCTGTAATTCTTGGAGACGGGGCATCGGCAGTAGTGCTTCAGGCTTCTGATAAACCTGGAATCATTGATTCAAAGCTGTGTACAGATCCGTCAGGATATTACGGTGCGTATGTTCCTGCTGGTGGCACAGTTGAACCCATTACTGTGCAGAGTTTAAGAGATCATCGTCAGTATTTCAAAATGGATGGAAAA
>JAEDMB010000028.1 GCA_016303235.1 Oscillospiraceae bacterium | reverse complement strand
ACCGCTGACGGAACATACAAAGATTCATAATATGTAATTATATCAACAGCCCAGAATGCATCTCCCTCAAGCTTTGCAAAATTCCCGTATTCAGTGCTGAGACGGAAAAGAAGTCCAATCAGAAAAATCATCAGAAAAGTTACAAAACCCGCTGTATATGATTTTTTTGAAAGATATAATTCACGGTATATAAGACCTTTCATCAGTGCCACTCCCCTTTTTTACGGTTGACATAGAAAAGCATAATTTCTTCAAGAGTCGTGTTATCCATTACAAGACCGCTGTATTTTTTCATACATTCTGATTTGTTGCCTGTCATGACTTCTGCTCCGAAATCTGTAAGGCGGGTGCTTATAATATCCGACTTGTCAATTCCGGAATAATCCGATTTACTGCATTTTATTACCCCGTGATTTTCAAGTATATCGTCCTTATAGCCTGTGAGAAGTATATTTCCGTGGTCTATGAACGTTACGCTGTCGGCAATTTTTTCAAGGTCGGAAGTAATATGCGATGACATAAGAATACTGTTGTTTTCGTCCTGAAGATATTCAAGAAATATGTCAAGTATTTCGTTTCTGACAACAGGGTCAAGTCCCGTTGTTGCCTCGTCCATAATAAGAAGTTTTGCATTGTGGGAAAGTGCTGACGCTATTTGCAGTTTCATTTTCATTCCCTTTGAGAACTGCCCTATTTTACGCTTTTCCGGAAGTTCAAAGCGTTCGAGATATTCCTTGTATTTTGAGCTATCCCATTCGGAATAGATTTCGCTCATGATAAATCCGACCTGTTTTGCGTTAAAGGCATCATCGAACGGTATTTCATCAAATATTGCAGATATTTGCTTTTTTATTTCAATTTCATTCTGTGGATTGCTTTCCATTCCGAGAATATTTATGCTTCCTGAATCGGGTTTTATTATATTTAAAAGTGCTTTTATTGTTGTGGTCTTTCCTGCTCCGTTCTGACCGATAAATCCCATTATACTGCCTTTCGGTACGCTGAAAGAAACGTTTTCAAGCGTAAAGCCGTCATATTTTTTTGTGAGATTCTTTATCTCTATTGCATTTTCAAAATCATTCATCTGTATTTTCGCCCCCGTAAATTATTTTAAGAATTTCCTGAAGTTCATCAAGTCCTATTCCGCACATCTTAGCCTTTTCACACGCCTGTGCAATAAGGCTTTCAGCCTCACGGAGATTCTGTTCACGAAAAAGTTCCGTATTCTGTGCTTTTACAAAACTGCCTTTTCCCGTATAGGATTCTATAAATCCGTCACGCTCCAGTTCTTCATATGCACGCTTTGTAGTTATAATGCTTATTCTCATCTGCTGGGCAAGTGTACGCATTGACGGAAGGGCGTCCCCCTCCTTTAATGTGCCATTAAGAATCATATTTTTTATCTGAGAATAAATCTGCTGATAAATAGGTTCGCCTGATGAATTTGTGATTATAATATCCATTGAAGTACTCCTGTAAAATTGTATATATACGATATATACATTATATCATATTGATTTCTGTTTGTCAAGGGGAATTTTCATGTTTTTTTCAAAAAAACGGGCGACCATTGGTCGCCCTAATCTCTTAATTATTCTATAAAAAGCGGTGTTGAATAATATCTGTCTCCGCTGTCGGGAAGAAGAATTACTATATTTTTGCCTTTGTTTTCGGGTCTTCTTGCAATTTCCAGACCGGCATGCAATGACGCTCCGGAAGAAATTCCGACAAGTATTCCTTCGTGTTTTGCGATGAGCTTAGCTCCGGCAAAAGCGTCATCGTTTTCAACAGGGAAAATTTCATCATAAATTTTTGTATTGAGAACGCTCGGAACGAAATTAGCACCTATTCCCTGTATCTTGTGAGCTCCTGCCTTGCCCTGTGAAAGTACCGGAGATGTTGCGGGTTCAATTGCAACAATCTTTACATCTGGATTTTTTGCTTTGAGATATTCGCCTACACCTGTAACTGTACCGCCAGTGCCTACGCCCGCAACGAAAATATCAACTTTGCCGTCAGTATCGTTCCATATTTCGGGAGCAGTAGTCTTTCTGTGAGCCTCCGGATTTGCCGGATTGTCGAACTGTGCAGGGATAAAGCTGTCAGGAAATTCCTTTGCAAGCTCCTCAGCTTTTTCGATAGCTCCTGCCATACCCTTTGAACCCTCTGTGAGAACAATTTCAGCACCGTATGCTTTAAGAATATTTCTGCGTTCTATACTCATAGTTTCGGGCATTGTGAGAATTACTCTGTAACCCTTTGAAGCTGATATTGATGCAAGACCTATGCCTGTGTTTCCGGAAGTAGGTTCAATAATTACGGTATTTTTTGTAATAAGACCTTTTTTTTCTGCATCTTCAAGCATTTCTCTTGCAACTCTGTCCTTAACACTTCCAGCCGGATTGAAATATTCAAGCTTGAGAAGTATTTTTGCTTCAAGTCCGAGTTCCTTTTCAATATTGACTGCCTCAACCAGAGGTGTATTTCCGATAAGTCCTGATGTACCCTTGTAAATATTTGACATAATAAATTCCTCCTGCGGATTATTTATTTCATACTGTTTTGATATGATTACTATGCTTAATATGATATACCAAAAATTCAGTTTTGTCAATACATTCTGAATATTTTTGTATGTATAACAAATTTATTACTGAATATTTAAAATATTTTTGTCAGAATATACAAAAATCATTGGATTGTATTGATTTATTTCTGAATATGTGATACAATAATCAGGTAATATTTTTTGGAGAGTTGTCCGAGTGGTCGAAGGTGCGAAACTCGAAATTTCGTGTTCTCTGATAAAGAACCCAGGGTTCAAATCCCTGACTCTCCGCTTTATCTTTATACAGAAAAAATCCGGATATTTTTTTATCCGGATTTTTTTGTTGTTATTCATCAGTTTTGAAAAATTCATTGAAATTCTTTTTGATTTCCTGTTTGTTTATATACATTTCCTTATCACTTCTGGCAATAATTGTTTTTATATCGGGATTTTCAGAATCAATATTCTTATCATAATGTGAAGTTCCGAACGCTATTGAAAAAGGATAGCCCTCATAATTTTTACTTTCAAGAGCAAGTCCGGATTTTATATTCTGTGTGGGGTCATTACGTGAAAAGCACATAAATTCATCTCCACCGGTTCTGAAAACTCTACCATTTTTTCCGACAGCTTTAAGAAGTACCGATGCACATCTCTTTATAGCACTGTCTCCGCTTTCGTGTCCGTACTTGTCATTGATATATTTGAGAAAATTTACATCACATGCCGTAATATATAATTTTCTGCACTTTTTAGGAAAAGATTCAAGCTCTGCAATATATTCTTCATAGGCATTTCTGTTATATGCTTTAGTCATCATATCCAAAGAGGCAGAAAGAACAGCTTTTTTTGTTGCCCTTGATTTCCTTACTGCCAGAACAGCAGTAATACCCAATAAAACCGCAGTAACTGCAACGGCAGTACATTTTAATAACATTTTTATCGTTTTTCTTTGGTTTAAAACTGTACTGTCAAGGATTGAAATATTATCAACATAAAATGACATAAGGTCATCTGTATCCGGTTCTATGCCTTCTTCAATATTATCAGTCTGAATATAAAAATAAACGTTTGATGCTCCCTCCGGCAGAGTGAAATCACCTGTAATATTAGACCATGTACCTTTCTGAAGATTTTTCTTTGCGACAACGGAATATATTTCCTCACCGTTGTAATTATACTGAAGTTCAATTAAAAAATCATGATTTTCCTCATACTGTTTTCCGTTATACATAACATAGGCAGAGTAAATATAATTTTTATCAACAAGAATATCATCAAGGCGGACAGCAGGGCCTTCCCAAAAATTAGTTCTTTTTGATGAATACAGTGAACAGCTTCCGGAATATCCAAACTGATTTGAAATTTCAACAGAGGATTCGCCTCTTGGAATCCAGCCGTCCAGTGATTTTTCAAAATTAAAGCTGTATTCTTCCGGTGAAAGTTTTTCCGCTGAAGATGTTGTTAATAAATCCGAAGCAGAACCGTATTTATATATCTGAACATCGTCAATATAAAAATTAGTTTCTATATCCGGGGATTCGAAATAAAGTGTCAGGTCGAGAAAATCTTCAGGGATTTCAAATTCGCCCTCTAATGGGTTCCAGACATCTCCGTTTATTTCCGTTTCAGACAATGTAATATATGTTACATCACCGTCAGCATTGCTGTATTTCAGTGACATTAAAACATTTGTATGAACTTTGCTTGCATTTATAGAATAAGCTTTTACATAAAATGTTTCCCTTGGTACAATATTTTTAGTAAGATTAATTGCGGGTCCGCTCCAGCTGGCAGTACGTTCTTCAGTTAAAAGGCTGGAACTTCCGCTTTGACTGCACTTGTCACTTATTGATAATTTGCATTTGTTACCCATAGCAGACCAGTTTCCAAAACTGTCTTCTTCAAAACCAGACTGAAGAATTAAAATTTTTTCATTTGCTGAAACTGCATTTAAAGATAAAAGTGACAGAAAGCCAAATGAAACAGTTAAAAATGCTGATAGTAATTTAATGCATTTCATATTTTTAGCCTTTCATATTATTTATGCCTTATAATTATATCATAAAATCATATAATATTCTATATGCATATTGTCAGAATAAGCCACTGTTAAAATGTGCATATTTCACAAAAAAACACTTCCGTTAAGCTACGGAAGCGTTTTTTATAATATTTATTTTCTTGCAAAATCGGGATTTTCGGATTTTATTTTCTGCTTGTTAATATACATTTCCTTGTCAGTTCTTGAAACAATTGCCTTGACATCAGGAATATCTCCGTCAGTTTCAGGATTATATGAAGAGAATCCGGAAGCAATCATAAAAGGATAACTGCTTTCTTTCTTTGATTCTGTTTCAAGAGCCTGTCTGATTTCGTTTTCCATAGGTATTTTAGTAATGCAGACAAATTCATCTCCGCCCGTTCTGTAAACTTCCCCGTTGTCACCAACAGCTTTGGAAAGCGTTTCCGCACATCTTATAACAGCCTCATCGCCTTTTTTGTGTCCGAAATTATCATTTATAAACTTCATAAAATTAACGTCACACAAAGCGAAATACAGGGATTTTAATTCTTCGGGATTTCCGGCAAGCTCCTCAAGACGTTTTTCATAGGAATTTCGGTTAAGCAAATGCGTCATTACATCTTTTGATGCAAGCTCAAGAGCCTCACTATTTCTCTTTGCACGCTTGACAATAAATCTTATTATAAATATTAATACAGCAATTAAAACTATTGCAGAAACAGCAATAAGTGCGATTCTTATATTCTGCTGATGCTGAATTACTGTTGCCTCTGCAATGGTAACTGTATCAACATAGAAAGACATCAGGTCATCAATCTGTTCTTCTCCTTCTTCAACATTATCCGTCTGTATATAAAACTGAATGTTTTCAGCTTTTTCCGGAACAACGTAATATCCCGAAATCTTTTCCCATTGATTTTTTTCTATTTCCTTGTCTTTTATAAGCATATAGTTTTCTTTTCCGTCAAGAGTATATTTAATTTCCATACGGAAAATATGAGAATTTTCATATTCCTGTCCGTTATACATTACATATGCCGAAAAGAAATATTTTACATTCCGCTTTATTTTATCAGAAATATTTACACAGGGGCCGTTCCATGTTCTGTTTCGGTTTGATGAGTATATGGAATGACTTCCGGTATAACTGCATTCATCAGTATGAATAAGATTTTCATCGCCACGGTTTCTCCAGGGATAGGAATTTTCTTCAAAATCGAAGTAATATGTATAATCCTGATTTTCTTCAGATTCAGTTATATTTTCGGTCTGAACTGTTTCAGCGGATTTACCTCTGATTGTAACATCATCAATATAAAAATCAACAGTGGCATTTGAGCTTTCAAAATAAATTGCGTATCCCGAAGAATCTTCCGGAATAGTAACTTCAGCGGACATTTCAACCCATTCTCCGGAATCCTGTTCAGTTGCAGAAATCTGCTTATAGCTGGCAACTCCGGTAGATTCAAAATATTTCAAAGTCCATGAGAAATTCTTTTCAGAACCGCTTTCCTGATAAATCCATGCATCAAACGAATATGTTTCACCTGATTTTAAAATTGCAGAACAGTCCAGATAAGGGCCGTTATAAGTGTTCACTCTGTCGGTTACTTTAAGGCATGATTCTCCGGAATGAGATGTATTATCTGTTATGGCAAGAGTTCCTTCGCCAAAAGGAAACCAGCTTCCCATATTATTATTTTCAAAATCAGTACTTAAGATAATTTCCTGATTATCCGTTTCAGCATGAACTTCTTCCGAATAATATGGAATAACTGCTGTTGCAGTCAAAAAAGCTATAATTAAAAAAATCAGTTTTTCTTTCATAATTTATCACCTCACAATCAGGGGAGTAATGATTTTATTATTATTCTTCATCGCAAAATCTTATTACAAGATGATTCGGCAGGCATACTATCGGCAGACTGTCTGATTTTAATTTTCCCATATTAACACAAGTTTTGTCAGGACATTCCGCTGATGATATAAAAATTTCACCTTTTTCAATAGTTACGGTGTTGCTTGTGCCGTTCGGAGATTCTATAACTATACTGCGGTCAGGTTCAGTATTCAAATCGAATGTATATATAACTTCACCGTCCTGAACTATTTCAACTATACGCTTTCCGGACGGTCTCAGAATAATGACGGAAAATATTATGCTTATAATAAATAATACTGATACAGCTGATATAATAATTTTAATTTTTCTGTTCAATTTTTATAATCTCCGAACCGGTTTTATTTTTAAATTCAATATTTTCCGTGACATATATTTTATTATCCTCGTCAATAAGTATCATATCAAAATTCTGATAATGTTCTTTCCAGTATTCAATTGATTTTTCTTTTCCCATTACAAAAAGAGCTGTTGAAAGGGCATCGCAGTACATTCCGCTTTCTCCGGTTACTGTCACCGATACAAGACCATTGTCAGCAGGATAACCCGTTTCAGGGTCTATGATATGACAGTAATTTTTTCCGTCAATGCCTGTAAAATATCTTTCATAATTTCCCGATGTTACAACGGCTTTATCTGATATTTTAAAAGTTCCGGCAATTTCATCAGAAGAAAAAGGATTTCTGACTGAAACATCACGTTCAGAACTGTATATATACACATTTCCGCCAAGATTTATTATTCCGGATTCAATATTATTTTCTCTGAATATTTCAGCAATGCGGTCGCTGGCGTATCCTTTTGCAACTGCTCCCAAATCAACTGCAAAGCCTGACGGAACAGAAACAGAATTTCCGGAAATATTTACATTATTATAATCAACGTATTTCAGACAGTTTTGAATTTCTTCACTTTCTGGTATTCTGTATTCGCCTGTTGTAAATCCCCAGAGCTTTACAAGGGGGTATACTGTAATATCAAGATTTCCGCCGGTGCTTTCGCATATTTCAAGTGATTCGGATAGTATTTTCAGTGTATCACTGCTGACTTCAGCGGATTCCAGACTGTTTATTTTATATATATCGCTTTCCGGTTCTGTGACGGAAAAAAGACTTTCAAGCCTTTTTATTTCATTTGCAGACTGACTGACGGCTTTTTCGGAATTTTCTCCGTATGCCTTTATATTCATATAAGTATCCATAGCAAAAATATCTTTTGAGGAGCTTTGAATTTTATTTTCGGAACAGCCCGAAAATATAAGCATAATCAGAACCGGAAGAATATATATTTTTTTCATAGCTGTATTTTTATTCAATTCCTGCCTGCTGTTTTGAGGCTGTAAGAGTATTTTTCATAAGCATTGCAATAGTCATAGGACCTACACCGCCCGGAACAGGTGTTATAAATGATGCTTTCTTTTCAGCAGATTCAAATTCAACATCTCCGCAGAGCTTGCCGTTTTCAAGTCTGTTCATACCTACATCAATTACAACTGCACCCTCCTTAATCATATCGCCGGTAACGAAATTTGGTCTGCCGACCGCAACAACAAGTATATCTGCACTTCTTGTTACATCAGCAAGATTTTTTGTTTTTGAATGGCATATTGTAACTGTTCCGTTTTTATGTAACAGCAACATTGCCATAGGCTTTCCGACTATATTGCTCCTTCCGACTACAACGCAGTTTTTGCCTGATATATCAGTTCCTGTGCTTGCAATAAGCTCCATAACTCCCGCCGGAGTGCATGGGAGGAATGAATATTCACCTATCATAATCTTTCCGACATTGAACGGGTGAAATGCATCAACGTCCTTTTCAGGTGAAATAGCGTTGATTATTGCAGTTTCGTCAATATGCTTAGGAAGCGGAAGCTGTACAAGTATGCCGTTTACCTTGCTGTCACGGTTGAGAACATCAACAAGGTCGAGGAGCTGTTCCTGTGTAGTGGATTCATCAAGAGCATATTCATATGACTGAAAGCCTACTTCCTCGCAAGCCTTCTTCTTTGAATTTACATATACTCTTGATGCGGGATTATTGCCGACAATTACGACTGCAAGTCCTACTTTAAGACCTTTTTCATCTTTGAGAAATGCTGTTTCCTTAGCAACCTCTGCTTTAACTGATGCTGATACTTCCTTACCGTTAATTATCTGTGCCATGATTTTCATTCTCCTTTTTATTTTTATTATATTTTTCTTCGCTTTCTCTGATAAGCTCCTTTGATTCACTTGTATTGCAATAAAGCAAAAAGGGTTCACCCTTATATTTTGACCTCATAAGTATTGCTATATGAACTGCGGTTGCAGTTATAACGCAAAGAAGTGCGAGGAGCTGTGACGCTCTTATATTTCCTAACATAAGGCTGTCTGTTCTGAATCCCTCTATAATAAATCTTCCCATGCCGTACCATGCGAGATACATCAAAAATAACTGCCCGTCAAATTTTCTGTGCTTTGAATATAATGCAAGCACTATAAAGCCTGCTATGCACCATAATGATTCATAAAGAAAACATGGGTGTACTCCATAAAGCTCTGACATTGATGTTCCGTACATTGAGCTTTCGGGATTTGAAACTTCATGCATAATAGTGTTCTGTATAGTTCCGCCCGTCATAGCAAAAAGGCAGTCTGTATTAGTTCCGAAAGCCTCCTGATTTACAAAATTTCCCCATCTTCCGACTCCCTGACCTATAAGAAATCCCATTCCGGCTATATCAAGCATAGGAGCGAGCTTTACCTTTCTTATCCGGCACATTATTCCGCCTATCAGAATTGCTCCTATGATTCCGCCGTATATTGCAAGACCTCCGTTGCGGAAATTCAGAATTTCCTTTATATTTCCAGCATAGTGTTCCCAGCGGAATGCTACATAATAAATTCTTGCTCCAATCATTCCGCCGATTATTCCGGCTATAACCGCATCAATTGCACGGTCGGGGTCTATTCCGAATTTTTTCATTCTCGGAAAGCAGTATGCCATTGCCAGAAGTAAGCCGAATGATATTATAACGGCATACCACTTTATTTCAAAACCGAATATTGAAAAGGCTGTGCTGTTTATAGTTATATCTATTCCGAGATTAGGGAAAACTATACGGTCGGGATTTGTAATTCTTTCGACTTCAGTCATTCGTCCTCACCGTTCTTTACAACAGATATTGCAAGCTTTTCGGGAAGAAGTTCAGTTTTTATGAAGTCAAGCACATCACCGCTTGTTACTTCTGCAAGGATTTCCGCCTCTGCATAAGGGGATACGCCGTCCATATGTGAATTAATCATAATATTGGCAACTTCCTCAACATTATTCAGCTCTCTTATGAGTTTTCCGTAACTGAGTTTCTTTATATTGCGGAAAAGATTTTCATCTATTCCCTCTGATTTGATTCTTTCAAATTCTGCAAGAATTTCATCTCTCACTCTGAAAGGATTTTTTACTTCTCCGCTGAATATAAGTGAAAAATATCCGTCACCGCAGAAACATTCAAAATCAAAGCTTGAATTTATAATGCCGTCAGAAATAAGTCTCTGATAAAATTCAGATGAACTGTCGGCAAGAAGACTTCCTGCCAAATCAGCTTTTACTGTTGCTTTCAGTCTTTCGTATCCGTCCTTCGGAGTGCATTTGTAGCCTATATTGAAAAGAGGATTTCCGACAGGCTGATTTTCAACTATTTCATTTTTAACAATGCTGTCGGGTTCATCGGGGAATACTGTTTCAAGTCCCTTGTCCTCACATGGCTTAAGATACTTGTCGCAGATTTCAAGAACTTCATCAGCCTTTATATTTCCCGCTATTGACAATACCATATTGTTGAGATTATAGAATGTATTATAGCACTTATAAAGCAAGTCGGAATCTATTTCTGCAATGCTTTCAACAGTTCCGGCAATATCAATCTTTACAGGGTGATTGTGATAAAGGCAGTTAAGAAGATTGAAAAATACTCTCCAGTTGGGATTGTCATCGCACATTTTTATTTCCTGACCGATAATCCCCTGTTCCTTTGCAACGCTTTCGGGAGTGAAATAGGGTTTCTGAACGAAATCAAGAAGTATTGCGAGTGATTCTTTATAATTCTTTGAACAGCTGAAAAGATAGCATGTCTTGTCAAATGATGTAAACGCATTTGCATTTGCTCCGGTTTTGGCGTAAAGGTCAAATACATCGCAGTCCTCATTTTCAAACAGCTTGTGTTCAAGAAAATGTGCTATTCCCTCCGGAACTGTTGTATATTCCTTGTCGGCTTTTGTTTTGAACATTGTATTTACTGAACCGTATTTTGTACCGAAAAGAGCCTCAACAGTGCTGAATCCCTCCATTTCGCATATATAGATGTCAAGACCGCTCGGGTGCTTTACATGTATACAGCTGTCATCGGTTCTGCTTTTTAAAATTTCTTTTTCCATTCTGGGTTATTCCTCCTTGCTTTTCATAACATAGACTGTATCAAGCACAAGTGATTTTGCACACTCAATAATTCTCTCTCTTGTAACATTTCTGTATTTTTCAAGAGTCTGTTCAGGTGTGAGATATTCTCCCTCATATACTGCTGATTTATACCAGTTTATATATGAGCCGGCTGTATCTCCTATTCCGCTGAAACTGTTTTCAAATGCAAGAAGAACATTCTGCATATCATCATCAGAGAAATTTCCGCTGATAATTTCGTCAAGCTGTCCGATAATTGCATTTCTGGCAGTTTCAATATTTTTTGTTTCAACTCCGCAGTCAACAAATATACAGTTTTTAGCTCTCGAAAAACTGCTTGAACAGTAATAGCAAAGGCTCATTTTTTCACGGACATTCGCAAAAAGCTTTGAAAACGGAGTTTCTCCGTAAAGTGCAGAAAGCATTTTCATAGCATACTTGTCATCTTTTTTTGTTTTGAAAACAAGCACCATTTTTGACTGATTGACGTCAAGAGTTTCTGTGAACTCCTCAGCAGTCTGCTTTATGGGGCTGAAATTGATAAATTTATAAGTATTGCCTTTGTTTCCGGATTTTCCGAATGTTTCTGACAAAAGCTTTCTGATTTTATCATTTTTCTGTGCCGATACATATGAAATCTCTATCTGTGAATTTCTGATGAGATTCTGCAATGCACTGTAAGCTGATTCTGACGTTACTTCCTTTAAGGTTTCGGAAGTTCCGTATGAATTATTTTCAGCCGGTTCGCCTCTGAATGCGATTTTAGATGCCTGTCTTACAGCGTATCCTCTTTTGTTGTTTATTTCGGAATCTATTTTCGCCTGAATATCCTTTTTAGCTATCTCAAATACATTCTGATTAAATGCATTGTCTCTGATATCAGGAGAAAATATGCAGTCAAGCAACATTTTTATAGTTTCCGTTTCAATATCTTCACCCTCAAGAGCATATTTGCTGTCAAGCCATGACGCACCTATGCTGTTAATCTGAAAATCGCTGATTCGGTTTACTCTTGAAAAGATATTTGAACCGTAAAGACTGTTAAGCTTTGAAAAAAATTCCGTAATAGACGGATATTTGCTGTTTGTCATATTTATTGAACAAATTGCTGATGCATTCTGAGAAGATGTTTCGGGGCTGAGAGGCGTAATAAAATCTATCTCAAGAACACCTGTTTTAAACTTGCTGTCGATAATTTCGGAAAGTCCGATATTTTCGGCAAGTCTGATTCTTTCATATGTCATTTTTTTATCTCCTTAAAAAAATTTTTAGTACTGCTTTTTTATTATACCATATTATTCTGAATATTTCCATAGTTTCAGGAAAATTTTTTTGTTGAAATAATATTCCTGCTGTGATATAATATAATAAAAAAATCGGGAGGAGATTTTCAGAATGAAAAAATCTTTTTGCATTTCTGCCGTATTAATTGCATTTTCACTGATTATCAATATTACTGCAAGGTTGTGGACGGGCTTTGCGGATTTTTATGTAGGGAATATTTTTCCATTTTTCAGCAATATTTTCTCGTTTATAAGTGGTATATTTAAATTTTCTGTCGGAGAAATTTTTCTGATTTCCCTTGCACTTTTCATTATAATCGGTATTCCCGTTATTATAATTTTATTAATCAGAAAGAAAAAATCAAGGGTTAAAATTCTGAAAATATATCTTGCCGTTGCTCTTTCAATACTTTCGTTTGCAGTAACTTCCGAAACCTTTAACTGTTTCATAATGTATCAGGCTACGCCTTTTTCAAGCATTTATTTTAACAAGTCTGAACGCTCAAGGGAACAGATTACAGAACTTTATGAAATACTTGTTGACGAATCAAACAGGCTTGCCGAAAAGGTTGAAAGGGATTCTGACGGAAATTTTAAAGTTACATGCAATATGAATGATGAGGCTAAAAAGGCTATGAAGAAAATGGGTGAAAAATATCCGCAGTTCAAAGGATATTATCCAGACCCGAAACCGATTAAATCTTCTTACATAATGAGTCAGACACGCACATTAGGAGTTTATTTTCCTTTCACTATGGAGGCAAATTATAATCCGAGTGTTTATGACAGCAATCTCCCGAATACAATATGCCACGAATTTTCACATCTCAAGGGAGTTATTCTTGAAGATGAGGCGGGATTCTTTGCATTTGTTGCATGCGTTCAGAGTGATAATATTGAATTTCAGTACAGCGGTTATCTCAACGCCCTTGAATATGTAAACAATGAAATTTATAAAAATAATATTTCGGAAGCTTTTGGGATTTCGCAGAAAATTTCCGAAAAGGTTTCAAATGATATGTATAAATTCGTTCCGGAAGATTTCTGGGAGGAAAACAAGGACAAGGAAATTGTTTCAAGTGAAATGGTCGGGAAAGTCTCAGATACTTTTACTGATACTAACCTTAAAATGAACGGCGTTGAGGACGGTATACAAAGTTACAGCAGAATTGTCAATCTTCTTTTGGATTATTATTTCGGTGGTGAAAAATAAAAGCGGGCGACCATTGGTCGCCCTTGCTGTTTTATGAAGTTATTGTTGTTTCGGGTGCAAGGCTTTCTGTTGATGTCTGAGGAACTGTTGTTTCTTCTTCCGGAGCTTGTGAACCTATTTCAGAAATTTCTCCGAATTCCATTACAAGTTTCATATTCGGCATTTCAAAGCGTTTAAGATTACCCGATTTATCGGCAGTAAGAATATATTCTCCGCTTTCAAGATTTCCGCTTATTTTAATTTCACCGTTTTCGCTTTCTCCGGAAAGTTCTTCCTGACGTGCAAGCTCATCGGTGACGGAAATCAGATTCGTCATCATCGATTTAATCGGAAGTGCTGACTGCGGAACTGAAAAGCTTAATCCTTTATATGATGCTGTCGATGTTCCGTCTGTAAATTCAAGCTTTACTCCGCTTAAGGTATTCGGGGAATCAAATTCTATTTCCCACATACCCTCTCCGAAACGGCAGAGCGTTCCGCTTGCCTTCATCTGGTCAAGAGTAATTTCGGTTTCAGTCTGAAATGCCGTATTAAGACCGTTCTGTGCAGTTCCCTTTGATTCTGCCGGAGTTTTACAGCCTGTCACCGATAAAAGCATTATTCCTGTAAAAGCCAATGTAACAAGTCTTTTCATAAATAAAAATCTCCTGTCTTTATGTTCTGACTTTTTACATCTTTTAATTTTTACTTTTTTATTTTATACTCATAAATGAGGCGGACAGATTTTTTATTATATCTGTCGGGAGCATTGCCTCATATCCCATTTTTTCAGCGGTTATGTCACCTGCAAGACCATGTATGTATACGCCATATACGCATGAATCAAATGCTGAATATCCCTGTGCCGAGAGAGATGCTATTATTCCTGCAAGAACGTCTCCGCTACCTCCCCTGCTCATTCCGGGATTTCCGTTGATATTTACCATGCATTGCTTTGAATCCGCTGTAACTGTTCCCGCACCCTTGAGTACAAGCGTTACACCATATGTTTCCGCAAAATTCATTGCAGTTCCTATTCTGTTTTTCTGTATTCCCTCTGTAACAGTTCCGCAAAGGCGTGACATTTCCCTCGGGTGAGGAGTAAGTATAATATCTGTTTTACTCTCTGATAATATATCTATGCATGATGATATGCAGTTTATGCCGTCCGCATCTATAATTATTGGACATTCTGCATTTCTGATTATAAATTCAGTAAGCTTTTTTGTCGATTCCGTAACGCCCATTCCGCAACCTATAAGTATTGAATCATATGATTTAAGAACTTTCTGAAGTATATCCCTGTTTTCCTCAAACAATATATATCCCTCGCTGTCGGTGGCAAGAGGAAGCGTTATTGCCTCCGGAATCTGATATGATATATTGTTTATGCATGTCCATGATGATGCAACTGTAAGAAGTCCGACTCCTGAACGCAGTGCCGACATTGAGGACATTATAGACGCTCCTCTCATTCGGTCACTTCCTGTTATAGAAAGCATTTTTCCGAAATCTCCCTTGTGGGAATCGGGTTTTCTATGCTGTTTAAGTGATTTTACAATATTTGAATCTATAACATTCATATCCTTTGAAAGCACTGAAAGACTTCCCTCATGCAGTCCTATGTCAAATACCTGAACTTCTCCGCAGAACTGCCTTAAGGGATATTGTGTCATGCCGCTTTTAAGATAACCAAATACTGCCGTATAATCAGCCTGAAACGTTCCGGAAGATACTTCACCTGTAAGGCAGTTTCCTCCGCTTGGAACGTCTACTGCTATTTTAATTTTTGATTCCGATGCTCTGAAATATTCTGTTATTTCCCTGTCAAGAACTCCATGAAAGCCTGTTCCGAAAACACCGTCAACGATTACTTCATTATCTTCGATAGCTTTCATTATTGAAGAAATTCTTGATTCCTCCTGACGCTTTGTTTTTCTTGCGGAATCCTTGTAAATTTCCCCCGTCATAAAAGCAAGTTCTTCCGATTCAACAGTGTTTTTAATTCCCTTGTCACGGTATCCGTTGAAAAATTTCGCTCTTGACTCAGGAATTTTTGAAAAAGCATTTTTAGCTATATCTGTTGACGGATTTCCGCAAAGATGTACAAATGTAACATCATATCCGCTGTATATAAGCTCACGTCCGGCAACAAAACAGTCACCGCCGTTGTTACCCTTTCCGCATAAAAATAATATTTTTCTTGCATTTTTCTTATGGCTTATTTCTGATATGAATTTTGCAAGCTTGATTCCTGCATTTTCCATAAGGACAGCTCGGCTTGTTCCGAGTTTTTCTGATAAAATCTCCATTTTTCCCATTTCTTCGGGTGTTACAATTTTCATAAAAATCTCCTTAAAAATAAGGGCAGATAATTTCTTGCCCTTATTTTTTGTATTCTTCAAAAATTTTATTTGATTTTTCAACAATATCCCGAAATTTCTTCTTTCTTTTCAGAATAATATCAAAATCGGGCTTTCTTGATGTCATATTATGGCAGTCACTGCCGAATATAAGCGGATAACCGTCTTTTATTAACGCTATTACAAAATTTCTTTCCCGAAAATTTTTAAAAGCATTATTATTTATCTGAAACACTGCATCAAGGCTTAGTATTTCTTCTATTTCAGATTTCTCATATAGTCTGATATATCTGTGTATATGTGCGATTACAGGCTTTAATCCGTAATCATATGCTATACTGTATATTTCTCCTGCGAGATTCTTCGGACAGCCGAAATACGGCGGTTCAAGAAGTATCAGATTAGTTCCCTCAACTGCAAGCTTTTCGATTCCGTTATATTCGCTTATTCCGTTTTCAATTAACACTTCTGCTCCGAGACAGATTTCCTTAACCGGAATATTTTCTCCGCATATTTTTTCATATGATTTTTTTCGCTTTTCAATAAAGCTTTCAGCAGATTCCTCTCTGTGTGCATAAAAATGAGGAGTAGCTATTACACGTTCAATTCCCTGACCTGCAAGAAGTTCAAGCATTTTCAGCGATTCTTCAGCACTCTTTGAGCCGTCATCAATTTCCGGAAGTATATGGCTGTGATAATCTGTAAACATTTTATTTTTCCTTTACAGTATTCTTTTCATAGCTTGAGTAATAGTTTTTATTGTATTTGCTGTAATATGAACCGTCCTTCTTATGCTGAATATCATTTATAATCATTCCGAGCAGGTCTCCGTTGGCAAGCTGTACTGTTTTTATTGCTTTTTCAATATCATCAGTAGTTGTTGATGCATGCTTTAAAACCATAATCATTCCTGAAATTTCACTGCTTATATTCAGGGCATCAGTTACAACATTAATCGGCGGTGTATCTATTATGATATAGTCATATATTTTTGACAATCCTTTAAGCAATTCATATGTATTCATTGAGCCGATAAGTTCTGAAGGATTCGGAGGCTTTATTCCGGAAGTAAGCAAATCAAGATTTTCAGCAACATTTTTCTGAACTGCCTCCTCAAAACTGTTAATATTTCCAAGAACTCCGGAAAATCCGATTTTGTTATTAACCTGAAATATTTTATGCTGTACAGGCTTTCTTAAATCAGCATCTATAAGAAGAACTTTTTTTCCAGCCTCTGAGAGTGAAAGTGCTATATTTGACGCTGTCGTTGATTTTCCCTCACTCGGATTCGCACTTGATACTGTTATAATCTTTTTATTAGATGCCGAAAGTGCAAATATTATATTTGTTCTCATAGATTTATATGATTCTTTCATAATAAAAGAAGTATTTTTATCAGATATAAGCTTATAATTTCCGTTTGAAGATTTCTTTTTACTGTTGCCCGATGAGAACTGCTGAATTTCACCAAGTATAGGCTTATTAAATCTTGTTTCGATTTCTTCCGGAGACTTGACTGTATTGTCAAAAAAGTATATAAGGAAAACTATTCCGCAAGCAACCACAAAACCGGCTAAAGCTCCCATCATCGTAATTTTTGGTATATTCGGCGATGAAGGACTGCTTGAAATTTTTGCAGGGCCTATGACTTCAACCGAACCTGCTCCGACTACTCTTACAAGAACGGTCTGTGCTTTTTCAGCAATAATATTGCATACTGATGCAGAAATTTCAGGAGATTTTGTTTCCGATGTAACACGCAGTACTTCCGTTGAATTTACCGATGACATCGAAAGAGAATTTCTTATATCCGATACTGAAACACTTGACTGACCGTTTTCATCATAATTTATTCTGAAACATTTTGAAATTTCATCAAGAGGGAACTTTTTTATAAGTTCACTTCCAACCTGTTCCATAACGGTATCGTCCTGAAGAACTACTATATAAGTAGATACAAGAGACCTTGCAACGGTCAAATCCCCCTGATTTACGGAATCATTTGCTGACGTTGTTTTATTGCTGTTCTTTACATACATTGAAATATGTGACTGATACTTCAAAGGCATTTTGAACTTTGCGACACAAAATGCGGACATTCCTCCCAGAATAACAAGAATTATTGCTACCCATATTTTGCTTATGAAAAATTTCAAAAGCTGAAGCAGATCAATACTGTTATCGTTAAAATTTTTTTCATTCATATTTGTTCCCTTTCTTAAATTTATTATTAAAAACAAATATTATTTTATCATAATTTTCATTAAGTGTCAATATAAAAATGACTTTTTTAAAATAAAAAAGCCGGATTTTGAAAATCCGGCTTAAAGTTTATTTATATATCCTTAGATTTTGTATAATTTGGAAGGAGTTTCGGAGAAACCT
>JAEDMB010000145.1 GCA_016303235.1 Oscillospiraceae bacterium | reverse complement strand
GAAAGGAAGATTTTTTATGGGAAAGATTATTGGTATTGACCTTGGTACTACAAACTCATGCGTAGCAGTTATGGAAGGCGGTAACGCTGTTGTTATCCCTAATTCGGAGGGTGCAAGAACTACTCCTTCAGTTGTTGCTTTTACCAACACAGGCGAAAGACTTGTAGGTCAGATTGCTAAAAGACAGGCGGTAACTAACCATGAAAAGACCATATCTTCAATAAAGAGACATATGGGCTCTGACTATAAAGTAGATATTGACGGAAAGAAATATACTCCTCAGGAAATTTCAGCTATGATTCTTCAGAAACTCAAGGCTGATGCTGAAGCTTATCTCGGCGAACCTGTTACTGAAGCTGTTATAACTGTTCCTGCATACTTCACAGACTCACAGAGACAGGCTACTAAAGATGCCGGTCAGATTGCAGGTCTCACTGTAAAGAGAATTATCAACGAACCTACTGCTGCTGCTCTTTCTTACGGTATCGATAAGGAAGAAGACCAGACTATTATGGTTTATGACCTCGGTGGCGGTACATTCGATGTATCTATCATCGAAATGGGCGAAGATGTTCAGCAGGTTCTCGCTACTGCCGGCAACAACCACCTCGGCGGTGACGATTTCGACCAGAGAATTATTGACTGGATGGTTGCTGAATTCAAGAAATCAGAAGGCATTGACCTTTCCGGCGACAAGAGTGCTATGCAGAGACTTAAAAACGATGCTGAAAAGGCTAAGATTGAACTTTCTGCAACTACAACTACAAATATAAATATTCCGTTCATCACTGTTGATTCAACAGGTACTCCAAAGCACCTTGACCTTAACCTTTCACGTGCTAAGTTCAACGAACTTACTGCTGACCTCGTTGAAGCTACTATGGGACCTGTAAGACAGGCTCTTAACGACAGCGGTCTTAAGGTTTCAGAACTCAGCAAGGTTCTTATGGTCGGCGGTTCTTCAAGAATCCCTGCTGTTCAGGAAGCTGTTCAGAAACTTATCGGCAAAGAACCTTTCAAGGGTATCAATCCTGATGAATGTGTTGCACTCGGTGCTGCTTATCAGGGCGGTGTTATCGGCGGTGACGTTAAAAACGGTCTCCTCCTCCTCGATGTTACTCCGCTTTCACTCGGTATCGAAACAGCAGGCGGTGTATGCACAAGAATGATTGAAAGAAACAGCACTATTCCGACTAAGAAATCACAGATTTTCTCAACTTATGCTGATAATCAGGAAGCTGTTGACATCAACGTTCTTCAGGGTGAACGTGAATTTGCCAAGGACAACAAGCTCCTCGGAACATTCCGTCTTGACGGTATCGCTCCCGCTCCGAGAGGTATCCCTCAGATTGAAGTTACTTTCGATATTGATAAGGACGGTATCGTTCACGTATCCGCTAAGGATAAAGGTACAGGCAGAGAACAGAATATTTCAATTACAGCATCTACAAATATGTCAAAGGACGATATCGACAAGGCTGTCAAGGAAGCTGAACAGTACGCTGAAGCTGATAAAAAACGCCGTGAACAGGTTGATTCAAAGAATAATGCTGAAAACCTTGTATTCCAGTGCGAAAAGGCTCTCACAGATTTCGGCGACAAGGTAAGCGATTCCGATAAAGCTCCGATTCAGGCTAAAATCAGCGAACTCAAAGACGCTCTTAAGGCTGAAAACTATGATGCTATCAAGACTAAATCCGATGAACTTCAGAAAGCTTTCTATGACCTCTCATCAAAGGTTTACTCACAGGCTAACCCGAACGGTGCAGGCGTTGACCCCTCACAGTTCACAGGCGGAAATACTTCATCAGACAGCAATGATGACAACGGTGATTTTGTTGACGCTGACTATACTGAAGAATAATTATTATATAATCAATAAATAATGCAACCTTACGGGCGGAATTTCACTTCTGCCCTAAAGGTGTATATAGGGATATTTAAAAAATCAGAAAAAAATCCGGCACTTTTGCATAACTGCCGGCTGTAAAGGAGCTTTTCTATGGCTGATAAGAGAGATTATTATGAAGTGCTGGGGATTCAGAAAGGTGCTTCCGAAGATGAAATAAAAAAGGCTTTCAAAAAGAAGGCAAGAGAATTTCACCCCGATTTGCACCCTGATGACCCATCATGTGAAGAAAAATTTAAAGAGGCTAATGAGGCTTATGAAGTCCTTTCTGACCCTGACAAACGTGCAAAATATGACCAGTTCGGTCATGCCGGCGTTGACCCGTCATTCGGCGGAGGCGGTATGGGCGGTATGGGCGGTATGGGCGGATTCGCTGATATGAGTGATATTCTTGACAGCATATTCGGAGGTTTCGGATTCGGAGGCGGAGGCGGTTTCAGCGGAAGTTCACATTCTTCTGCCAATGCTCCGAGACGTGGCTCAGATATTAATGAATCTGTTATACTTACCTTTATGGAATCCTGCAACGGTGTCAAAAAGGATATTAAAATAAACAGAATGTCTGCTTGTGATTCCTGCCACGGTACGGGTGCTAAATCCGGTACTTCTGCCGAAATATGCCCCGACTGTCAGGGACGTGGTTCAATAAAGGTTTCACAGAGAACAGGTTTCGGCACTATATCTTCCGCCAAGCCTTGTCCGCACTGCGGAGGAAAGGGAAAAATTATCAAGAACCCATGCGATGCATGCCATGGTGTCGGAAGAAAACGTGTTGTCAAAACTGTTACTGTTGATATTCCTGCCGGCATTGCGGACGGTCAGACAATAAGACTTGCAGGTCAGGGTGACTGCGGTATAAACGGAGGTCCGGACGGTAACCTTAATATTACTGTTTCAGTAAAGGCTCACCCTCTTTTTACCCGTGACGGATATGATATTCACTGCGAAATCCCCGTTACCTATGCACAGGCTGTACTCGGTGCGGAAATTACTGTTCCTACTATTGACGGAAATGTTAAATACAATATCGGTGAAGGTACTCAGCCCGGAACTGTATTCAGACTTAAAAACAAGGGTGTAAAGAAGTTAAGAAGTTCGGACAGAGGTCATCAGTATGTAAAGATTACTATCGAAGTTCCGAAAAATCTTTCCAAAAAGCAGAAGGATATTATCAAGGATTTCGAGGAATCACTCTCTGATACCAATTACACTAAACGCAAGTCATTCTTTGATAAAATAAAGGAAATTTTTAACTGATATACAGGGCGGATTTATTTCCGCCTTTTTAATTAAGGAGGTGCTGTGTGATATTCAGTGCATATCAGCTTATATTCTTTTTCTTTATATATTCTTTTCTTGGCTGGTGTACAGAGGTTATATATGCCGGTGTCAATTCCGGTAAATTTGTAAACAGAGGTTTTCTGAATGGCCCTTACTGTCCGATTTACGGCTTTGGAGTTGTTACTGTTGTACTGTGTATCTATCCCGTTAAAGATAATCTGCCGGTTTTGTTTTTCGGCTCGGTAATGCTTACCACAGCTCTTGAATTTATTACAGGATTTATTCTTGAAAAGATTTTCAATGAAAAATGGTGGGATTATTCTGATGAACATTTTAATATAAAAGGTTACATATGCCTTAAATTTTCGCTTATGTGGGGACTTGCCTGCATAATCGTTGTAAGAATCATTCACCCGCTTATAATTAAATTCGTGGATTTCGTTCCCAGATTAATCGGAATAATTATTATTTCAATATTTTCTGCCGGTATTTTAAGCGATATTATTATAACTGTTCTTGCCATTATGAAAATAAAGAAAAACATCAGGCTTATACAGTCAATATCCGATGAAATGCGTAATATATCAGATTTTACCGGTGAGAAAATTTATGACAAAGTCAATACCATTATGGAAAAGAATGAGGAATATAAGGAAAAAATTTCCGAAAAGCGTCAGCGTCTTGAGGAGCTTAAGGAAAAATATAAAAATATTACCGAATCCAAAGGCATTATAAATAAACGTATCGAAAACGCTTTCCCTAAACTGAAAATCAATACAAGAAAAACTTTCAGAGAACTTATTGAGGAAATCAAATCAAACAAGGAATAAAAAAATCAGACAGCGGATTTTATCTTTTTATCCGCTGTCTTTTTTATATCGCTTTCTTTTGTCTGATTTATTTAATCATAATATCAATATAAAGCAGGTTCTCCGATATATTTATCTTTGCTGTATCCTGTATATGCTCTTGAACCGTATTCGTTAATATAATACTCGTCGCCGTCCTCATCATAATAATATACTGTATTTCCGAAAAGCTTTTTATATACCTTGTCGGCAAG
>JAEDMB010000027.1 GCA_016303235.1 Oscillospiraceae bacterium | reverse complement strand
AATTCCGATGAGTAATTGCCTTTCATAAGCCTTGCGAAAAAGACTTTCATTCCCGCACCTGCCGAACGTACAGCAAGACCGGTGGCGGAAGTGGTCTTGCCCTTTCCGTCACCGCAGTATATGTGTATAAGTCCCATTATTCAACCGGAATTGTCTTGATGATACCTGCAAGGTACTGCTGAATAGCGAGAGCATCATTGGCGTTTACACCGTTTTTTCCTCCGTGAACATCAGCATTGATTATTCCCTGTGCCTCGAGAACATTTTTTTCTGAATCGCCTACATATGAGGCAATTGCAACGGCATCGGCAATATCAATATTTCCGTCAAGGTTTGCGTCTCCGTAAAGTGTATCATCTGACGGTGTGGCAGTTGTTGTCTTTACAGTTGTGGAAGTTGTTTTTGCGGTTGTAGCCGTTGTAGCTGTTGTAGCAACAGTAGGCTTTACAGTTCCGCTGTCAACGATAGTTCCGCCGTCAAGGTTACTGCCCTCTGTTGAGGCATATGAAGCATAAAATTCGCTGAGTGAAAGACCTGTGCCGTTGTTTCCGAGAGCTTTCTGATGGTCAAGACCTATATATTTTCCTGTTTCCTGAGTCTGCCAGAGGGATTTTTCAAAGAGTGCATATTTATCTTCTTCCCATGTAATCTTGCTTCCGTCAGTAATAGAATACTGGAATCCTGCCCAGAGTCCGCCTGTATCACCGGAGTTTGTATTGAGACACCAGAAAGTATGGTTGATATGATTTTCAATCATATAGTCACGGAGAAGTTCCATCCACTTCTGATTTTCTGCACCGTCCATATGACCGCCCCATTCACCGATAAGTTCGGGAGCAATATCCTCTGCATTTATATATGCCCATGTATCATACCAGTAATCATCAAGGAGAGTCTGTGTGGTAAAATCCTTGTCGAACCATGTCTGTGCAAAAACAGAAGGGCCATAATCGTGAGGAGAATAAACAATCTGACTTGTACCATGTTCAGGCTGAATAGGATATTCTCTTGCACCACGGAAGTTTCCGCCCCACCAGGCACCAATATAAGGAGAATTGTCACGTCTGTCGCCGATACCCCAGTAATCTCCGGGCATAGCACCGCTGAGAGACTGTTCAACGCCTTCAATAAAAATAAGGGCATTGGGGTTTACGTCAAGAATAGCATCAGCACATTTTGTTGCAGCATAAGCCCAGTTGTTTTCATCTGTTGAGCCGTCCCACTTTGCAGCCTTTGCACCTTCCTGACCTTTTCCGTGCGGTTCGTTTTTGAGGTCATAGCCGATGAGCGTATCGTCATTCTTGTACTTGTCTGCAACCCATACAAGCGTATCTATCCATATGTCTGTTGTAATCATAGTACCGTCAGTAGCTTCCTTGCCGTACCACAGATTATAGTTATGACCTGAATTGTCGGTATGCGGGCTGTGAATATCGATAAATGCCTTTATTCCGTACTTTTTGCATTTTCCGAGAATAACGTCAAAAATTTCCTCACTGTTTTTGAGAGTCTTGCCGTCAGCCTCAAGGAAATCCTTGTTGATATTTCCGTAAGTTCCGGCTTTGATTATACCGCCGTTGCCGTCATCTTTATCAACAGGCGGGTCATATGATGCCTGAACGCTTCCGACAGGGTTAGGATTTCCGTTCATCCACGACAGAAGAAGTTCTGTTGAAATCGGAAAACGTATAACATTAATTCCTCTGTCGGCAACTTCTGAAAGCATATCATCGCAGTCTGCACTCCAGAGGTAATGCGGAATTGCCTCACCGCAGTTAAGTCCGAACCAGTTAGCACCGGTAAGCCATACTTCGTTGCCGTCTTTGTCGTAAAGTCTGCTTCCGACAGCGTGGAGCCAGTCGTCGTTGCAGTCATCAACGGCATTTACTGTTCCTGACATCATTGAAACAGCACTTGCTGATACCATAGCTGTAACAGTAAACAGGGAAACAAGTTTTTTAGTTATTTTAGAAAACTTCATAAAAAAATCAAATCCTTTCATTTTAAATTTATAAAAATCCCTCTTGAATTAATAATAACATTTTTTTATACAAAAGTCAATAATTTCCGGAAAAAGATTTTAAGCTTTTACAAATTCAAAAAACAGAAGGAAAAAATATTTCAGATTATTGACAAAATTATTTTCATATGCTATAATATATAAAAAATATTTGAAAAGAGTTGTTTTTTTAATTTTTTAAAATCCCTGCAAAAATTATAATCAGAAAGGAAAAAAATCATATGAAATTTAAAAATCTTGTAAAGCCGGCAATATGTGCAGTGATTTCAATAAGCACTGTTTTCTGTTCTGTGCCGTATATGGATTTTGAAAAAGTCAGTGCGGAAGAAAGCAAGCTGATTGCATTGACTTTTGATGACGGCCCTAATACAACTACAACTAATGACGTTCTTGATATTCTTGAAAAATACAATGCAGTAGCCTCATTCTTTTTAATAGGTGACAATATAAACGAGAAAAGTGCGGTTACCGTTAAACGTGCTTATGATATGGGCTGTGAAATTGACAATCATTCAAAAACACACTCCAATATGCCTGAGCTTACAGCGGAGCAGATTGTTTCAGAAATAGAGTATGTGGATAATTATGTCTATGAAATAACAGGGGAGTACCCGAAATTCTTCCGGCCTCCTTATATAGATACAAATCAGACTATGTATGATGTGATTGACAAGCCTTTTATATGCGGAATAGGTTGCAGTGATTATCTGGCAAGCGTAACTACAAAGGAACGTGCAGATTCTGTCATTTCTTCGGCAAAGGACGGATTAATAGTTCTTCTTCACGATTTTCAGGGAAATTATCAGACAGTAGAGGCACTTGAAACTATTATACCGACATTGCAGGAAGAAGGCTATGAATTTGTTACATTGACTGAACTCTTTGAACGTCAGGGAGAAAATCCGAAAGAAACAATACTTTACAGCGAAGTTGCAAAATATCCCTGCAAGGATTATAAAGTATACAAAAATCTTTTCAAAGGAGAAGTGACGGGTGATGTAAGCTGGCCGGAATGGAACAGCACTGTTTCGTTTGACCTTGAAGAACTTGAAAAGCTTAAGGATACTTATGCTGTTGAAGCTGAATATGACGGTGATTTTCAGCCTGTTATTGCACTGCAGAAGTGGTCGGGAGAAAATCTTTGGTGTTCTGTACAGCCGAGTTATTATAACGGTGAAAAAGCATGTTTTCTTGCATCGGATATACAAAAGGCATTGACAGAAAATAATACAAGTCTTTCTGAAATTGACAGAATGAGTATACTGCCTTACGGAGGAACTATGACTCTTAAAAGCGTAAATCTTCTTGTAAGTGATTCATCTGTCCCTGTAATTGACGGTGACGTTAATGCAGATGAAAAGTTTAATATTGCAGATGCTGTGATGATGCAGAAATATCTGCTTGATGAGGGAACGCTGACAAACTGGAAGGCGGGAGACTTATACAAAGATGACTGCATTAATATCTTCGATTTCTGTATAATGAAAAAAATGCTTGCCCAGAAAAACGGTTAGTCTGAGATAAAAGTTATTTTATGGAAAAAATATTTTTTCATGATATTGCATTTTAATCCGATATATGCTATAATATAAAGTAAATAGTCTTGATATTTAAGTAATTTGTCGGAAAGGAATTAATATCATATGGAAAAACAGGTTAAAATGGCAGATATTGCACAGCGTTTAGGAGTCAGCGTGGTTACCGTGTCAAAGGCTTTATCCGGAAAAGACGGCGTCGGAGATGAACTGCGAACAAAAATTATAAATACGGCTGATGAAATGGGCTATCAGTCAAAAAGAAAAATAATTACAGACAACAAGGTTTTTAAAATCGGTATACTTACACAGCAGAAATTTATTGCAAAAGGTCATTCATTTTACTGGAGTCTTTATGAAAAACTGATTTTAAATCTTAATGAAAAAGGTTTTCTGGGTATTCTCGAAATTGTTTCAGATGAAGATGCTCTGAACGCCTCTCTGCCTAAGCTTATTCAGTCTGAAAAAATAGACGGATTTATTTTAATGGGCGATTTTTCGTCTGAATACAGGGATAATCTTATAAATGCAGGTCTTATTTTTGTGGGACTTGATACTTTTGATTCAGACTGTCCATATGATACAGTCATATCAGACGGTTATTACGGAATGTACATAGCTACAAAGTATCTTTTGAAAATGGGACACCGCAAAATCTCATTTGTGGGAACTGTCGGAGCTACTGCAAGCATTACTGACAGATTTTACGGATACTGCAGGGCAATGCGTGAGGCAGGAATAAAAACAGATGAAAAAATGGCTGTCCCTGACCGTGACAAATCCGGCAAATTAAAAGTTTCTCTGGAAAATGTTTCAGAAATGCCTACTGCATTTGCCTGCAACTGCGATATGACGGCATATTATCTTATGAATGTTCTGACGGAAAACGGCTATAAAATTCCTGATGACATTTCAATTGTCGGATTTGACAACGATTTGTTTTCCGAAATGGCTCGCCCTAAAATTACTACTTATGCAATAAATCTTGACAAAATGACAAGTGCCTGCGTTGAACAGTTGCAATACAGGCTCAGATATCCGATGAAACATTTCAGCCATGTAGTAATAAGCGGTTGCCTGATTCAGAGAAACAGCGTTAAAAATATAAGAAAATAATTTTATATGCTTTTAAGTAAGCAGTCCTGAACTTCAGGACTGCTTTTTTGTTTCTTAACTTAGTTTATATTTGTGAAAATATACAAAATCAAAATAATAAAATTGTAATTAGTATAGAAAATGCATTTTTAGCTAAATAAGCTATTGACATAAAGCTAAATATATGCTATTATATAATCACAGATAAAACGTAAATTAACTAATCGGAATGATTAGTTAGCTAAATCAAGAATGTGGAGGATATTTTTATGAAAAAGAATTTAATTGCATTTGCCGTTCTCGCATCAATGGTCACAGGACTTACGGGCTGTGGTCAGACCGAAACCAATAAGGAAGCTCCGTCTGTAAATCTTGATTACCTTAACATTAATCTTGATGAGGGCAACAGCGAAATTACTGCTAATCTGAAAGTCATTACACACCGCACTGATTTGGTCAATACTGTTTTTGCAGATTACGAAAAGGAATTTCAGAAACTCTATCCGAATATTGACATCGAATTTGAAGGCATTACGAACTATGAGGGCGATATGACAACCCGTTTGTCAAGCGGTGACTGGGGCGATATTTGTATGATTCCCGCAACAGTAAACAAGAGCGAACTCAGCATGTATTTTGAACCGATTGCAGATTATGATGATATTTCATCAAAATATGAATTTATGGCTGAAAAAATGTATGACGGAAAAGTATACGGCATTCCGTCAATGGGAAATGTAATGGGCGTAATTTACAATAAAGCTGTATGGGAATCAGCCGGAATTACTGAATCACCGTCTACTCCGGAAGAATTTATAGACGACCTGAAGAAGATAAAGGAAAATACTGATGCAATTCCGCTTTACACTAACTATTCAGCCGGTTGGACACTTACAGCCTGGGACGCATATATAGGCGGAACAGCAACAGGTGATGAAGGCTTTATGAATAATACAATCGTACATACTTCCTCTCCTTTCTCAAAGAAAGATGATTCAACAGGCCCTTATGCAGTATACAATACGCTTTATGAGGCTGTTGCAAACGGTCTTACAGAAGACGACCCCACAACAACCGACTGGGAAGGAAGCAAAAGCCGTATGAATAACGGTGAAATTGCTACAATGGTTCTCGGAAACTGGGCAGTTTCACAGGTAAAATCAGCAGGTGAAAACCCTGACGACATAGCATATATGCCTTTCCCGATTACTGTAAACGGTCAGCAGTATGCTACAACAAATGCCGATTATATGTATGGAATCAATGTTAATTCAAGTGCTGACGAAAAACAGGCATCAGCTATATTTATTAAGTGGCTTACAGAAAAATCAGGCTATGCATTTAAACAGGGTGGTGTTCCGGCTGTAAAGGGTGCTGAATATCCCGATGTGCTTAGTGATTTCAGCGATGTTAAACTTGTTATAGATTCACCCGCTCCGGCAGGCGAAGAAGATTTGTTTGCAAAGATTAATAATGAATCTGAATTATCTCTTAATGCCGATTACACTCACGTTGCAAGAATTATTGAAAGTGCTATTGACCACAGCGAAACTATGGAAGAAATTGCACAGAGCTGGAATGATGTATGGACATCTGCACAGGAATCAAATAACGTAACTGTTAATTGATTTTAACTGAAAAGGAGGGAATTATCATGTCTGGAATCAGACAGATAAAAAAGAAATTAAGCCGTATGAGTACGCAAAAGGTAATTGTATCAATTGTGTTTCTCTTTGCTCCTTTGTTGCTGTTGTTTATGTTCACTTATCTTCCGTTTTTTAAAATGGTGCAGTTCAGCTTTTACGATATGAAATATCTGGGAGAACGTACATGGGTAGGTCTGAAAAATTATGCTGATATATTCACCAGAAAAGATTGTTTTGACGCTTTGAAACTAAGTTTATTCTATCTTGTCGGTTCATTTGTACAGATTGCAATAGCGTTGCTTTTTGCAACAATTCTGAGCTTTCCGACAAAGGGCAGTAAGTTCTTCAGAGGAGCTTTATATTTCCCGAGTCTCATAGGCGGTATTGCAGTAGGATTTATTTTCAAGTATTTTTTCACACATGGATTCGTACTTGATACACTTCTTACATGGATAGGCTTTGATGCGGAAACTCTCCCTTACTGGCTGAAGGATAAAAGCATAAACAACTGGGTTCTGGCAGGCACTTCAATATGGAGATACATGGGACAGAATATGGTGCTTTTCATCGGAGCGATTGCCAGCGTAGACACTACACAGTATGAGGCTGCCGAAATTGACGGAGCAAATGCATGGCAGAGATTCAGATATATCATTCTTCCGTCTATCAGAACAATTGTAACACTGAACCTTATTCTTGCAATATCAGGAGCATTGTCAGCCTTTGAAATGCCTTACGTTATTACTGATGGCGGATTTGGCACATCTACATATTTTGTACTTATGAATAAACTTGCTCATACAAATCAGAAAGTCGGTCTTGCATCTGCAATGGCTGTCGTACTTCTTGTACTGATTCTTATAATAACGGCTATACAGAAATATGTTGAAAAACGTATGGACAGTGACGTTCCACGCAGACACAGGAGGAGGAAAATAAAATGAAAGCAAATTCAGGCTTTGGCAGTAAAATCGGAAAAATTTTCTTTACTTTCTGCAAATATGCATTGCTGATATTCGCATCATTTGTTGCACTGATACCTCTTGTAAGCTGTGTTGTGACGGCTTTCAAGACAAAGGAAGAATATAATACTACAAACGTTATGACACTTCCCGAAAGCTGGACATATTTTGAAAACTTTGTCGTTGCCTGGAAACAGGCGAATATGGGAAAAGCTTTTCTGAACAGTTTTATTGTTATGGTTTTTGTCCTTATAGGCAGTACGCTGTTTTCATCAATGCTTGCTTATGTTCTGAACCGTTTTCAGTTCCGTGGCAATAAGCTTATCAGAAATCTTTTCACAATTGCAACTATGATTCCGGGTATTGCAACACAGGTAACAATTTATCAGATTATGTACAGTCTCGGACTTGTAAATTCTCTTGCAGGATATATTATCCTTATGCTTGGAACTGATGTAATATCAATATACATTTTTCTGCAATACTTTGATAATTTGCCGAAAACACTTGACGAAGCAGCGATTCTGGACGGCTGTACATATTTCGGAGTTTTCTTTAAAATTCTGTTGCCTCTTTTAAAGCCTGCAATTGTAACAAGTGCGATTTTAAAGGGTGTAAGTACATATAATGAATATTACATGGCAAATCTTTATTTGCAAGATAAAAACAGACTTCCCGTTGTTTCAACATCTCTCTTTACTTTTACAGGCCCTATGGGAAGTCAGTATAATTATATATGTGCCGGTGTAATTATAACAGTTATTCCAATGCTTATATTGTTTATTTTCTGTCAGAAACAGATATGCAGTGGTATGGCACTCGGTGCAGTTAAAGAATAATTTCAGGAGGAAAATATTATGAGCAATGTAAAATTAATAACGGGAAATCTTCCCAATATTCCGTGGCAGGATAAGCCAAAGGGAACAGATTCACCGCTTTGGAGATATACAGAAAATCCGATTATAGGACGCAACCCCGTTAAAGGCGTAGCAAGAATTTTCAACAGTGCAGTAGTTCCCTATGAGGGCAGTTTTATCGGAGTTTTCAGAGGCGAACAGAAAAACGGAATACCATATATTTACCTCGGAAGAAGCAAGGACGGTATTCACTGGAATTTTGAGGAAAACAAGATTGAATTTACTGACGAAAACGGAAATCCATTTATGCCTCCTTATGCCTATGACCCGAGACTTGTAAAAGTAGAAGATACATATTATATTATATGGTGTCAGGACGCATACGGAGCTACTATCGGAATGGCAAAAACTACTGATTTTAAGAAATTTGTAAGAATTGAAAATCCTTTTCTGCCGTTCAACAGAAATGCAGTGCTTTTCCCGAGAAAGGTAAACGATAAATTTCTTATGCTCTCACGTCCGAGCGACAGCGGTCATACGCCTTTCGGTGATATATTTGTCAGTGAAAGCAAAGACATGGAATACTGGGGACATCACCGCCATGTAATGTCAAAAAAAGGAAACTGGTGGGAAAATTTAAAAATAGGCGGGGGAACTGCTCCGATTGAAACAAGTGAAGGCTGGCTGTTATTCTATCATGGTGTTACAAATACATGCAACGGATTTGTATACAGCATAGGCGGAGTAATTCTTGATATTGATGAACCATCAAGAGTAAAATACCGCTGTTCGGATTTTCTTCTTACGCCTGAAATGCCTTATGAGGAATGTGGATTTGTACCGAATGTATGTTTCCCGTGTGCAGGTCTCTGCGATGCGGAAACAGGAAGAATTGCAGTTTATTACGGCTGTGCGGATAGTTATGTAGGACTTGCCTTTACAACTGCCGACACTGTAATTTCTTACATAAAAGAACATGACAATGCAGACGAAAACGACAGGGAAATCGGCAGACGCTAAAATTCCGGAAAAATTATAAATTGAAATACCCTTACCATAACGGCAGAAGGAGAAATTTATATGTATCATGAAGAATATATCAGACAGCTTGAAAAATACAATGAACTGATTCACCGCAAAAACAAGAAAACAGATTTTTACAACGGTATCTATGAACGCTGGGAAAATCCCGTGCTTACAAGAAATCATATACCGCTTAACTGGAGATATGATTTGAACCCAAAGACAAATCCATATTTTATAGAGCGTCTCGGAATAAATGCCGTATTCAATGCAGGTGCAGTTGAGCTTGACGGAAAAATATGTCTGGTTGCGAGAGTGGAAGGCAATGACCGCAAAAGCTTTTTCGCTGTTGCGGAAAGCGAAAACGGAACAGATAATTTTGTATTCCGTGAAAAGCCGGTAATACTCCCCGATATTTACCCCGATGAAACAAACGTATATGATATGCGACTTACAAAACATGAGGACGGCTGGATATATGGTGTATTCTGTTCAGAATCAAGTGCAAATAATCCCTCAAATCTCTCAGAGGCAGTAGCTCAGGCAGGTATTGTAAGAACCAAGGATTTAAATACATGGGAGCGTCTTCCCAATCTTGTAACAAAGCAAAGTCCCCAACAGCGTAATGTTTGTCTGCTTCCGAAATTCGTTGACGGAAAATATGCTTTTTATACAAGACCTATGGACGGATTTATTGAAACCGGTTCGGGAAGTGGCATAGGATACGGACTTGTTGAAGATATTAACAACCCTGTAATCGAAAAGGAAATAATGACAAGTGTCAGAAAATACCATACTATTACGGAATCAAAAAACGGTAGCGGAGCAGTTCCGATTGAAACGGAAAAAGGCTGGTTACATATTGCACATGGTGTAAGGAATACTGCTGACGGATTAAGATACGTTATTTATGTATTTGTAACAGATTTAAATCACCCTGAAAAGGTTATAGCAGAACCCTCCGGATATTTGATTGCACCTTTAGGAAATGAAAGAGTCGGCGATGTTTCAAACGTAGTATTTACTAACGGAGCAGTTGTGCGTGAGGACGGCAGTGTATATATTTACTATGCATCATCTGATACACGTCTGCATGTAGCTACAAGCAGTATAGAGCGTCTGCTTGATTACGCTTTTGGAAATCCCTTTGACCCTCTCCGCAGTGCTGATTGTGTAAAGCAACGCTGTGAACTGATTGAAAAGAATAATCAGTTCATAAAGGAGATGTCATCATGCTGAAACTTGCAGGCATATTTAAGGATAATATGGTTGTGCAGAGAAACAAGCCGGTTATTGTATGGGGAACAGGTACAGCAGGAAAAACTGTGACAGTATCACTTCATACATCTGAAACGGATACTGTTGTATCATCTGACGGCTTTTGGAAAGTTTCATTAAAGCCATTACATTCCGGAGATGATTATATTCTTAAAGTTTCAGATACAAAAGATACAGTTTTAATAAAAAATGTTGCTGTCGGCGAAGTATGGCTTGCAGGCGGTCAGAGCAATATGGAACTTGCACTGCGTGACAGTGAAAACGGTGTTCAGGCTTGCGAAAAATACAGCGGTAAAAATATACGTTTTTACCAAGTTCCTAAATGTCCTGTGCTTAATGATGAACAGAAAGAACAGGAAGAAAAAAGTACATGGAATATTGCAGACAGTCAGAATGTCGGGGAAATGTCAGCCGTTGCGTTTTACTTTGCGGAACGTCTTTCCGAAAAGCTTGACTGTATTGTAGGAATTATTGACTGTTACTGGGGCGGGACTTCCGTATCTTGCTGGTTCAGCAGGGAAATGCTTGAAAAACTTGAAAGCGGTAAAAAACTGATTGCTGAATATGCAGAAAAAGTCGGTGACAAATCCGCAAATCAGTATGAGCTTGAAATGAATGAATACAATAAACAATATAATAACTGGTTGCAGAATACGGAAAAGGTAAAAAAAGAAAATCCCAGTGCCTCATGGAAAGAAATACACAATTTATGCGGTGACTGTCCTTGGCCACAGCCCTCCGGCTGGCAGTCGCCGTTCCGTCCGAATGGTCTTTATGAATCTATGATAAAGCGTATTGTGCCGTATTCTCTGAAAGGCTTTATATATTATCAGGGCGAAGAAGATGTACAGCGTTATGAATCGTACTGTGATATGATGTATATGCTTGTCAGACAGTGGAGAACAGACTGGAACGACTGGAATCTGCCTTTCCTGTTTGTACAGTTGCCGATGTATATTGCTGACGGTGAAACTGATGACAGAAAATGGGCAATGCAGAGAGAACAGCAGTATATGGCGTCAATGATGATACAAAATTCCGCAATGATTTCCCTTGCTGACTGCGGAGAATATGACAATATTCACCCTGTTGATAAAAAAACACCGGCGGAACGTCTTTCCATGCTTGCTGAAAGTATGGTATACGGTAACGGAAAAACAATTACTCCGACAGTATCAGGTATTTATTCTGAAAACAGCAGGCTTTATATTTCATTTGATAATCTTGATGATGAACTGACTATCCGCTGTACAAACAGCTTTCCTTTTGAAATAGCAGGAAAAGACGGAAAGTTTTACAATGCGGAAACAGTCGTTTTTAATGGCAGTATGCTTTGTGCTGAAAGTCCCGAAGTAAAATATCCATGTTGTATCAGATATGCATGGTATAATTTTGGTGAAGCATCATTGTTTACAAAAAGCGGTTATCCTGTTCCGCCTTTTTCTGAAAGTATATAAAGGAGAATGTTATATATGAAAGCAATACCTTTTTTGCTTAAGCCTGTCGGAAAAAATTATCTCTGGGGCGGAGAGCGTCTGAAAAAGGATTTCAATAAAAAAATTGATATAAGCCCTCTTGCCGAAACATGGGAATGTTCAACGCATAATGACGGTATAAGTATAGTATCATCGGGAAAATATTCGGGCAAAAACCTTAAGGAAGTTCTTAAAGAAAATCCCGAATATCTCGGAAAGTATGCAAATTTTGACGAAGAACTTCCCGTTCTTGTAAAGTTGATTGATGCCGACAAAAAATTATCCGTACAGGTACACCCTGACGATAAATATGCAAGGACTCACGAAAATCAGCCGAACGGAAAAAACGAAATGTGGTATGTTCTTGATTCGAAGCCTGATTCAAAGCTTGTATACGGATTTAACAAGCCGGTTACTAAAGAAGAATTAAAAATTCATCTGGAATCCGGTACAATTGAACCTTATCTTAATCAGATTCCCGTTAAAAAAGGCGATGTTTTTTTTATTAAAGCAGGAACTGTCCACGCAATCGGAGAAGGTCTGATTATCGCCGAAATTCAGCAGAGTTCAAATCTCACGTACCGCCTTTTTGATTACAACCGCACTGATTCAGACGGAAACAAGCGTGAACTGCATATTCAGAAAGCTCTGGACGTTATTAAAACAGATGTAAAAATTCCGGAAAATCAAAAGCATTATATTTCAGAAAACAGGGAACTGCTTTTAAATTCCGAATATTTTGAAGTAATCCGTCTTATTGTTAATCCGGAAACAGATTTGAAAATAAATTCTGACGAAAAATTTAAGGATACATTTCAGATTCTGCTCTGTATTGACGGCAAGGGCGAAATAAATACTGATTCGGGTGAAAAAATTCCGTTTATAAAAGGTGACTGCATTTTTATTCCGGCTGATTCGGTATGCACTTCAATAAAAGGCGGTGCCGAACTTCTTGAAATAATTATATAAATTAAGATTTCCTCTTTCCCTCTTTTTTATAAAAAATCCCGCAGGTCTGATAAACCTTGCGGGATTTGCTTTTTATATATATCTTGCTATGAATATTCCAAATGAACAAAATAGTTGTTGTAACAGAGAAAAAAATATAAAATATGCCGAAAACTCAAAAAAGCCTATAAAACCTATTGACAAGATAGGAAAAACGTGGTAAACTAATAACATACTAATTCAATATGATTACTCTCATATTGAAAATTAATCACAAAGATATACAGTCCGATTATTTTTTTGACTGTATATAATACTTAACCGATATGAAAAATATATAATAAAGGAATTAATAATTATGAAAAAGAAAATTTTAACTTTACTCCTTGCAGGTGCATTATCACCTGCGTTATTTACAGGCTGTGGAAACAAGCCGTCAGAAAATACTGTAAAAATTGCATATCTGCCTATAACTCATTCTCTTGCCGTACTTGAAGAAGCAGAGGAGCTTGAAAAAGAAAATGGCATAAAGATTGAACTTGTGAAATTCGGTTCCTGGCCTGAATTGCTCGATGCACTTAATACAGGAAAGGTTGACGGTGCATCTGTTCTGATAGAGCTTGCAATGAAATCAAAACAGGAGGGCGTAGGAATAAAGGCTGTTGCACTCGGTCATCGTGACGGAAATGTTGTAATTGTATCAAATGACATAAACAGTCCTGCTGATTTAAAGGGAAAAACATTTGCAATTCCTCACAGACAATCATCTCACAACATTCTTTTGAACGAAACTCTTGCCAAAGGCGGACTTTCAGTTGATGATATAAATGTAACGGAACTTGCTCCAACTGAAATGCCTTCTGCACTTGCAAGCGGTCAGATTGACGGATACTGCGTTGCCGAACCTTTCGGAGCAATGGGAGTTGCAACCAATGCCGGAAAGGTACTTTATTCATCAGAAGAACTCTGGGAGGATTCTATCTGCTGTGGACTTGTGCTGACTGACAGCTTTATTGAGAATCGTTCAGATGATGCAAAGTCATTCGTTGAGAGCTACAAAAAGGCAGGAAATAATCTTGACAAGGAAACCGCTAAGGCAACTGCAAAGAAATATTTCAAGCAGAATGATGATGTTCTTGATATTTCATTGCAGTGGATTTCATACAACAATCTTGATATTACAGAGGAAACATACAATGCTTTGGTTGAAAAAGTTAAAGCATACGGATTATCTGACAATCCGCCGGCTTACAGCGAATTTGTAAAAAATGATTATTAAGGAAACGGGGATTCTGAATGAAAAAAATATTGTCATTAAAAAATGCTGTTATATCAATTGCCATACTTATTGGAATATGGCAGATTGCATATACTTTCAGCGGATACAGTGATGCATTGTTTCCGTCACCGTATCAGTCACTTCTTGCACTAATTGAGATGATAAAAGACGGTTCACTTTTTGAAAATATCAAAACAAGCATGTACCGCTTTTTATCAGGATATGTAACTTCTGTTATTTCAGCGGTTCTGCTCGGACTTATTCTCGGCAGATTTCCTTCGGTATTCAAATATGTAAATCCGGCTGTACAGCTTTTGCGTCCGATTTCTCCTACTGCATGGATGCCGTTTATTGTACTTCTTTTCGGAATCGGAGACACTCCTGCAATAGTTATAATATTCATTGCCGCATTTTTTCCTGTTCTTTTGTCAACCGTTTCAGCCGTGGGAAATATTGACCCGATATATTTTAAAGTTGCGAAGAATTTCGGAATCAGACAGCCTCAGCTTACATGGAAATTCATTCTTCCGGCAGCATTTCCGCAGATTGCAAACGGTATTCATCTTGCAATCGGAACATCGTGGATTTTCCTTGTTGCAGGCGAAATGGTCGGAGCTCAGTCAGGACTTGGCTATCAGATAATTGATGCGAGAAATAATATCCGTGCAGATATTCTTCTTGCAACTATCGTTGTTATAGGCGTTATAGGAATAATCCTTGACGGACTTCTTAAACTTATCGAAAATATAATTATGAAAGCATGGGGTGGTCAGCAGTAATGTCATATATTGAAGTAAAAGATGCCTGCAAGAAATATTTCCAGAACGGAACTGAAACAACCGTTCTGGACCATGTTTCACTTGATATAGAAAAAGGTGAATTTATCTGTCTTCTCGGACCGTCAGGCTGTGGAAAAAGCACACTTCTGAACGCTCTTGCAGGCTTTGAAAAGGTAAACAGCGGAAGTGTGAAAATAAATAATAATGAAGTTACAGAACCCTCTGAAAAGAATATCACTATTTTTCAGAATTACGGACTTCTCCCATGGAGAAACGTTCTGAAAAATGTTGAGCTTGGACTTGAAACAAAAAAGCTTTCAAAAGAAGAACGTCAGAAAACTGCTGAAAAATACATAGAACTTGTCGGTCTGAAAGGCTATGAAAAGCGTCACCCGAAACAGCTTTCGGGCGGTCAGCAACAGAGAGTTGCAATAGCAAGAGGTCTTGCAGTTGAACCTGATATTATTTTTATGGACGAACCTTTTGGTGCGTTAGATGCAATTACAAGAATGAAACTTCAGGACGATATTCTGAAAATATCACGCGAGGAAAAGAAAACTATTATATTTGTAACTCATGATATTGAGGAAGCTGTTTTTCTTGCTGACAGAATAGTTGTAATGATGGCTAATCCGGGACGTATAAAAAGCGTTGTAAAAGTTCCCCTTGGCAATTGCCGGAACAGGACAAGCAGGGATTTTCTCTATGTCAGAGACAAAATTTTTGAACTGTTCAATCTTAAAGCTGATGACTATATTGACTATATCATTTAAGGAGTAAATTATGAGCGAGCATAATCATGAGCATTGTCATAATCACAATGACAGTGATATTTCACATATTCATTCACACCGCAATCTTATCGGATTCGATGAACATGGAATCCCCACAGTAACTCTGAAAGCCTCACATCACGGAGATGAAAACGAAAATGACGATTCACAGGCTTTTATCAAAGACTATATGAATGCAGTAAACGAATACAGAAAAACTTTTCCCTCAAAACAGGACGTTATTGACCAGACTCCTGACCCCGCTGTAAGAGAAATGCTTCTGAGAATGGAACAACTGGGAATTGATACTGCATTTGACAGATTTGACAAACAAAAACCGCAATGTAATTTCGGACTTGCAGGGATATGCTGTAAGATATGCAACATGGGGCCTTGCCGAATCACTGCAAAATCTCCGAAAGGAGTCTGCGGAGCTGATGCTGATTTAATTGTTGCAAAAAATCTTCTCCGTTCAGCGGCGGCAGGTGCAGCACAGCATGGAATGCATGCAAGGGAAGTTATGCTTGCCCTGAAATACGCTGCTGAGGGAAAGCTTGATATACCGATTTTAGGAGAGCAGAAAATCCGAAGTACTGCCGAAGCTTTCGGAATCAAGCAGAAAAACAGACAGCTTAAGAATGTTGCAAAAGACCTTGCAGACGCACTTCTTGATGATTTATCAAGAACTGTTCCGGGTGAATACAAAACAATTTCAGCCTGTGCATCGCCTGAACGTCAGGAAGTATGGAAAAACCTTGATATTATTCCGATAAGTGCATATCACGAAGTTTTTGAAGCATATCACAAATCAGGCTGTGCAACTGACGGTGACTGGAAATCCATTATGCAACAGTTTTTACGCTGTGGACTTGCATTCACATTTTCGGGAGTTGTAGGAGCATCAATAGCAACAGACAGCTTGTTTGGAGTAGGGGACAGAGTTACATCAAAGGTCAATATAGGAGCTTTGCAGAAAGGCTATGTAAATATTGCAGTACATGGTCATCTTCCTCTGCTTGTAAGTCAGATTGTTGAAGCCGGCAAGCGTGAGGATTTGATTGAGCTTGCAAAATCCAAAGGTGCAAAGGGAATCAGATTTTACGGAATATGCTGTTCCGGACTTTCAGCAATGTACAGATACAGCGGAGTTATTCCTCTTTCAAACGCTGTATCAGCAGAACTTGTTCTCGGCACAGGTGCATTGGATTTGTGGGTTGCAGATGTTCAGGACGTTTTCCCGTCGATTATGGAAGTTGCAAAATGCTTTAAAACTGTTGTGGTTACAACGAGTGAATCCGCAAGACTTCCGGGGGCGGAAAGATATGAATATGACCATCATCATTCAAATATAGGTGAAACAAAGATTCTTGCGGAAAAAATCGTCAGACGTGCAATCGAAAGCTTTGAGGCAAGAAAGGGAATACCTGTTTACATTCCTCCCTATGAGGTTGAGGCAGAAGTCGGATTTTCCGTTGAATATATTCACAGACGTTTCGGCAGTATGAAACCTCTTGCTGATGCAATAAAGAACGGTCAGATTCTCGGAATTGTCAATATGGTAGGCTGTAACAATCCGAAAGTTCTTTATGAAAAATGTATTGTTGACGTTGCCGATACCTTGCTGAAAAATAATGTTCTGATTCTTTCAAACGGCTGTGCATCGTTCCCACTGATGAAACTGGGATACTGTGCCGTTTCGGGCAAGGAAAAGGCTGGGGAAAGTCTGCGTGAATTTCTTGAGCCTGATTTACCGCCTGTATGGCATGTCGGTGAATGTATTGACAATACCCGTTCAAGCGGAATATTTGCAGGTATTGCAGGCGAACTCGGACATAAAATGTATGAACTGCCTTTTGCATTTTCATCTCCTGAATGGGGCAACGAAAAGGGACTTGACGCTTCACTCGGTTTCAGACTCAACGGAATCAGTTCATATCACTGTGTTGAGGCACAGATTTACGGTTCAAAAAACGTAATAGAATTTATGAAATACGGCACTAAGGAAATTCTTGGTTCAACAATGAATGTAGATACAGATGCGGTTGCCCTTGCTGAAAAAATCGTTGCCGATATGAAAGAAAAACGCAAGGCTCTTGGCTGGGATAAATAAATACTGGAGGTAAAAAATTATGGCTTGTTTTATAGTTCCTGCAACAGAAGCAGTTATTACTACTGTTGCAACTAAAATCATAAAAAAGAAGGGTTCAGAATCAGGTGTCAGATTTGCCGGAAAATTAGATAAATTAAACGGATTACTCTGGGGAGGTTCGGGACTGCTTGCCTTTGAACATCTCTGGCACGGCGAAATTACACCTTTCTTTCCTTTTCTGACAGCGGCTGCTGATGCTGAATCTACACAAAGAATGTTATATGAGATGTCAACTTCAGGTGTTGCTATGGCGACCGTTGTTACGGCTGTATGGGCAGTAAGTGTTATTTTAGGAAATATTATAAAGAAAAAATCAGCTGAACCGGTATTACAGGAGGAAAAACAATGACACTTCTTCTTACTGTTATTGCAGCTGTAATATCAACTGCTGTATGGTATTCAAACAAATCCGCAAGAGAGCTTAAATGCGGAATACTGTGCTATATGTTCTGGGGAGCTTCACTTATGTGGCTTGTTGATGCAGTAGTTGAATATATTGAAATGGGTGCGGAATATTTTCAGCCTTCCGCTCCGGATATGCTGAATGATACATTTCTCGGATTTTCTGTAATTGCTCTTGCTCTGA
>JAEDMB010000144.1 GCA_016303235.1 Oscillospiraceae bacterium | reverse complement strand
GCAGTACAGTCAACATATATGCCGTCAGGATTTATATTAAGTCCGTCTATACTCTCATTGAGAAGAACAGAAACGTGAGAAAAGTTCATTTTTAAAGCTCCTTTTTGACGGAAAAAGGTGAAATACAGTGCCGTTAAATCCGTCTATTAACATTATACCGCAAGTAATAAACTATTTCAATAGTTCAAAATGACGAATAAACGCAAAAATTGTCTGTTTTTTTATGATATTTCACACAAAAAAACGCTCCGGCGTGCGCACACCGGAGCGTCATATTCTTCAAACTTTAAAGCTTATTTTTGAATTTTACTGTGCATATGCAATATCGTATTTAGGGGATTTGAGTCCGAGACATGCTCTGAGGTCGTTGCCTCTCACATCAATCTGACCGTCTATAATTACATTGTAAATATATCCGCTGTCGCCGACATAAGGGGCGAACCAGTTTTCAGGATTATCCGAAAGCGTTATTCCGTAATCGGATTCAATACATCTTCTTACTTCTTCCGCAGTCATATATGTAACCGTTCCGTAATGGGGGTCACATACAGAGTCATATTCGCAGTAAACGCTTCTGAGATAAGGCACGTCCTGACTGAAAACATCATAGCAGTTTGCTGAATATCCTCCGCTTGAGGCAGAGAACATCGTAAGAGCAAAATCTCCGTCATAATAGAGAGCCTCGCCAAGAACTGACCGGCATATATCTATTACATTCTGAGGAGGGTCAGGCTTGCAGAGAAGGTCATGGCTGTCGTTTCCGTAGAATTTTATATATGTATAAACGGCGACTGCCTGTGCCTTTATAGCTTCTTCATGCATGCTTCCGCCGACTTCACGGTATACAATTCCGGCAACAGCGTCAAGGACGTCCATTGTTTCACCGTTAACAGAAACTATCTCGCCATCAGTTGTCCCTGTGTTCATAAGATATGTTCCCTGATAATAGTGGAAAAGTATATCCTGATAAGACCAGCCTGCATAAGTAGCATAGGCATTTGCACCATTCTGGCTAAGTCCTACACCATGCCCCCAGCCGTATGTTGTAAATGCAAATTCTCCCGAAGAAGGTGATGCAATTTCCAAAGGCTGTTGAACAGGTGTTTCACCCGAACCTGAACCGGATTTATAAGGTACCTGCGAAGGGTCATTCTGTGACTCTTCTGCTGATTTATCGGTATCTGTTGCTGAATCTGATAATACAGTAGTAGTTGTTGATGATGTCATTTCTGATTCAGCTGAAGTTGTAGTCTGGATTGTTTCCGGGATAATTTCATAACTAATCAATGATAAGCTTGAATCATAATCTGTGATTTCCGCTTTCCACCAGTCTGATTCACTTTCTGTTTCCTTTTCCTCCGATTCATAAAAATCAGATGAAACTTCCGTTGCTGGTAAAATGGCATCTGTCGTGCCAAGTGTCGTTTCAGCTTTTGAAAGCCTATTTGCTCCCGCAATCATAAGCAGTGACGCTATTATTACGGACACACTTTTAAGTGGTTTCTGAATATTCATAAATTACTCCATCTCGCCGATTTCATCGGTTTTATTTTTCCCGAAAAAAGTTTTATTTCCGGGAAAGTGATTATGCTGTCCCTTTTCTTGTAATATCGGAGACCGCATGAATCCCACCGCAATCCGAACCGTTCAGATTCTGTCTGCTATTATTTCTCTTAATTTGTTTCTGTCTCAGGCTCCTGCCTGTGTTCTTCAATATAAGCCTCCGTTCTGCCGATATTCTCCATGGAAGTCTCACCCTCTCTGAGCCGTCTTGCGACTACTATAAAGCGTGAGTTGTCGACATCTGCATAGCACGTTGAAAGTGTGAGAAGCTTGTCACCGTACTTAACATCAACACCAGTATCCACAAGAGAATTCTGTTTTATTCTATCGACGTAATAATTAAAGTCATCTTCTGTATCAAGTTCCTCCATGTTCCAGTAGTGGAAATCGGTGTCCCCGAAACTTCCGCTTGTAATAATGAAGCCGAAGATAACATATTGATAATCCCGGTAGTTAGAATTAAGCTGTATTATGGGATTGTCATCATAAAAACTATAGTCCCGATGGTAATACCTGAGAGAGCCGAACATTGAATCATTAAGCATATTGTGACCATATATCACAATATTTTCTGACTGTGACTCCTCATCTGAACCTAAAATGTTCCTGTAATCCATATAAAGAGTACCCTGGAAAAGATACTCGCCGTCGAGACCTCTGTGCAGGTAATATGTATTAGGTGATTCCTGCGTTTCTTCATTTTCAGGCTCAATAACAAACGGATAATTTACATAAGTTCCGTCAACCTTGAGCCAGCCGGCTATATCCGGATTTATATGATAAAGATTTTTTGTTTTCTGTGTTATACCGCTCGGAGAAGGAGCATATTCAAAAAGCGTATCCCAGTTTTCAGGGAGAACTGATTTCTGCTCCGGTTCAGTTTCCGGCTCTGCTATCGGGATTTCGGAAACATCAACGGGCGGTACAGTTTTATCGTCACCGGACGAACTGAAAAACAGTACAGCTCCGGCAACAAGAGCTATTGTGCATACGACAGCAATTACTGCCGTAATAATTGTTTTTTTATTTTTTGCCATTGTCTCACCGTCTTATATTAACCATAAGGAACAAATTCTTCCTCTTTAAATCTTTCGACATTGTTGTAATCATAATAAATAGAAGGCCATTTTATATTTGGATTTGTTGAAGAATTCTGAGTGCCTGCAAGAGGGTCTTCACCTTCACGGAGCCGTCTTGCCATTATAACAAGTCTGCCCTCTCTTTCCTTGCCGAAGATTTCATTGCAGGTAGAAAGTGTTATAAGCGGGTCACCGTATTTTACATCAACATCATTGAGGCATATATTTCTTTTTTTAGCCTCATTGACAAAATCATAAAATTCTTTTTCATTGTCGAAATCAAGAGCGTTCCAGTATTCATATCTTGTATCTGTTTTATCATCTGCATCAACAATCATAACTGAAAATATCTTGTATTTATAGCAGAAATAGTTTGAATTGAATTCTATAATCGGGTGTTCCTCATAATAATATGAATTATCCTTGTACATTTTAAGGCTTCCGAACATTTTACCCGTAGCCATTTCGTGACCGTAAATAATTATATTATCGGAACTTTTCTGCATAACGCCGTCTTTGACTTCATCGAAGATATTCCGGTAATCTATAAATATTGAACCGGCTCTCGCCTCATCACCGGAAACTGTTTTATTCAGATATTCAATATTATCCTTACCCTTTACAACGGGATAAAAAACATCAGTATCCGGTATATTTATTACTCCGACTACATCAGAATTCATATTATAAAGTCGCTGGGCACTTGGAGTCATAAGGTATTTAATAGGTGAATCTTCATCAGGTTCTGTAACAGGTTCAGAAACATCAGGTTCACTGTAATCCTGCATAATATCCTCATATTTATTCTGTGCCGTGGTTGTATCTATGTAATAATCAAGGACTATATAACCGCATATTATTATAGTTATAATTGAAATCATATATATAATTTTACGGCATTTTTCAAGCATACTGTCACCATGCTGTGGAAACAGTCCGAGAAAACTTTCCTTGAAAGATTTTCTTTTCTTTTTTTTCTTCTTTTTCTTAGGGGGTCTGCTGACAGTATATTCCGGAACTTCTTTAACAGGCTCTGGGATATTCTGAATAACAGGAGCAGAAACTTTTTTCAAAGGCTTTAAGGGCGGAAGCGGTTCCGGATTTGAAACCGTATCATTTTTTACGGATTCGGGAGGAACTTCCTTTTTTACGGGTTCGGGAGGGGTTTCCTTTTTTTCCGGAACTGATTCGTTCTGATGTGAAACTGCTTTTTTCTGCCTGCTTGTTTCCTCAAGAACGGCAAGCAGTTCGCTGTCTTTATTTTCGAGCTTGTTTACCCTTTCGGAGATACGTCTTGACATTTCATCTTCCCATTCCTGAGAAGATGCAGTATTGCTTTTTTCATCAAAATCGTTTTTATTCATTCCTTTAAGAATCCTCCGAGAGCAGTTTCTCAACCGTTTCCAAAGCGTATTTAACAGCAGAGAGCCTTATATTTTTACGTGATTTATCGTCAAGTTTCCAGAGTTCGGGAAGTCTGACAAAGCATTTTCCGTTAATCCAGAAGCCTATATATACCGTTCCGACAGGAGTTAAATCAGTTCCGCCGTCAGGGCCTGCAATGCCTGTAACTGAAATGCAGACATCTGCACCTGATATTTCATGCAGGCATTTAACCATAGATTCGGCAGTCTGACTGCTGACAGCACCGTATTTTTCAAGCAAATCCTCCGGAACGCCGAGAAATTTATTTTTCA
>JAEDMB010000026.1 GCA_016303235.1 Oscillospiraceae bacterium | reverse complement strand
TCGGCAGTTATGTGCAGAAAAACGTTCCCGAAAAGGATATAAAGCTTTTACAGGGTGGCTGTCCGATTCATGCTTCTGTAAGAGCCGTTGAAGTTGAAAAACAAAAGAAACTCCACCCGAATGCTCTTGTACTCGTTCACCCCGAATGTATTCCGAAAGTTGTAGAGTATGCCGATTATGCGGGTTCAACATCGGGAATTATCGAATACGCAAAAAAATCCGATGCAAAGGAATTTATAATCGGCACAGAGCTTTCAATTCTTCAGCACCTTCAGTATGAATGTCCCGATAAAAAATTCTATCTGATGTCAAAAAACCTCGTATGCCCGAATATGAAGCTCACTTCTCTGATAGATGTATACGAATCACTGAACGGTATAAAGAACGGTACAGATGATGCTTTTAAAATTATTATGTCAGACGATGAGATAAAGGCTTCCAGACGCTGTATTGATGAGATGATAAGACTTGGCGGATAATATTAATTTAAAGGAACTTATAACTGATAATTCATACAATGAAATTCTTAGAGTCGAAGCGGATAAAATCAGGCGGAAATATTACGGAAACAAAGTATTTGTAAGAGGTCTTATAGAGATTTCAAATATCTGTAAAAATGACTGCTATTATTGTGGTATCAGAAAATCAAATAAAAATGTTTCCCGGTACCGTCTGACAGAATCCGAAATTTATTCATGCTGTGAAAACGGATATAATCTCGGTATGAGAACTTTTGTACTTCAGGGCGGAGAGGATTTGTATTTCAGCGATATTATATTATGTCGTATTGTAAATAATATAAAAAATAAATATCCCGACTGTGCCGTAACTCTTTCAATGGGAGAGCGTTCATATCAGAGTTATAAGAATCTTAAATCAGCAGGTGCGGACAGGTATCTGCTAAGGCATGAGACGGCTGATATATGTCATTACAGAAAACTGCACCCTATGGATATGTCGCTTGAAAATCGCAAAAGATGTCTTTATAATCTGAAATCGCTCGGCTATCAGACAGGTGCGGGGTTTATGGTAGGAAGTCCTTATCAGACTGTTGACAATATTGTATCAGATTTTCAGTTTTTGCGTGAGCTTGACCCCGAAATGATTGGAATAGGCGTGTTTATTCCTCATCATTATACGCCTTTCCGAAATTATCCTCATGGAGATATTGAACTTAATCTCAAATTATTGAGTATAGCAAGGATTATGTTTCCTGAAGCACTTATTCCGGCTACAACTGCACTCGGAACAGTATCACCGGACGGCAGAGAAAGAGGAATCAAGGCAGGCTGTAATGTTGTAATGCCGAATTTATCGCCTTTGAAATTCCGCAAAAGCTATGAATTGTATGACAATAAAATCTGTACTGGTGAGGAATCGGCACAGTGTATAGAATGTCTTAAAAAGCGTGTTGAATCTGTCGGGTATGTGCTTGATATGGGCAGAGGTGACTATATCGGAAAAGAATGAAAGAATAATACAGAAAGTAAAATTTCATCTTCCGGAAAATTCAGATTTAATCAGAAACGGGCGAACTGTGTTCGCCCGCATTTTTTATTCTCCGAAAATGGTATCTTTTATTATATCAAGATTTGCATCAAAATCTATTCCGAGAGCATCACCGCCGTCATCGGTGTAAGTGTTATAGTAAGTATCTTCGGCAGGGATTCTTTGCTGTTCAAGGTCATATGAGAAAAGGAACGGCAGACGCAGTGAAAGAATATAAAGTTCGCCTGTTTTCATATTTGTTGAAAGCTGTGGAAGAGCTGATTTGAGAATACCGCCTATTGATGACGGGTTAAAGCTTTTTAATTTTCCGATAATTTTTTCCATAACATCACGCTGACGCTGAGTGCGTTCAAAATCGGAATTTCCGACGTATCTTATACGGCTGTAAGAGAGAGCCTGTTTTCCGTTAAGAATAAGCTTACCGCCCTTTTCGAGGAGGTCGGAGTTAATATCATCGCCCATAAGCTCATTGACTTCCGCCTGAAGAATAGTATTTATTTCCTGAGCCTCATCGTCAGAAATTTCAACTTCAATACCGTTTACAGCATCGACAATTGCAGCAAAAGCATTGAAATTTATAGCAATGTAGTCATCGATTCTTATGGAGAAATTTTTTTCAATGGTATTCATAAGGAGTTCCGCACCGCCGTATGAATAAGCGTGAGTGAGCTTGTCCCAGCCATAGCCGTCTATATCAACGTATGAATCACGCATTATAGAAGTGAGATACATTTTATTTGTACGGCTGTTAAGTGAAAGCAGAATCATACTGTCGGAACGTCCTCTCTCCTCGGAGGAATCACGGGTATCCGTTCCGATAATAAGAATATTTTTAACCTTGCTGTCGCTTAAAGCATTGGAATAGTGAGTTATCGGAGCTGATTCGACATAATCAATCTGCTTTATGCAGACAAGTGATATAAGCGAATAGATTATAAAAATTACAAGAAATATTATAATAAGCGAACGGATAATTCTTCCTAGACAGCCGGCTGAACGTTTTTTCTTTTTCTTTTTATTTTTGCGTGGTTTTGGATTGCTTCTTGTTTCTTCGTATTCTGACTGCGGAGCGGGACTGCGGTATACATTCTGATTGTTATACTGATTGAAATTCTGCGGAGGATTGTTATTATAATACTGCTGTTGAGGAGGATTATTATACTGCGGAGGGTTATTGTATTCATTTATATTTCTACGCTGATACATTGCATAATCATTATCCTGAGGCGGGGGAGGAGGAGCTGTATTATTGTGACGCTGATAAGCATTCTGATTATTATAGTTATAGTCATTTCTACGCTGATAATTCTGATTGCTGTTAGTATTATCAGCCTTTTTAAGTGGCTTGAATACTATTGTATCGCCGTTATTCTGATTGTCAGGGATATTCTGATTGAAATTTATATACTGAGTTTCCTGACTGTCAGTGTTCCTGGGTTTTTGTCTGTTTTTGTCTGACATTTTGTTATCCTTTCTAAAACTTTTTTATATTGACTGAAAGGTATGTGATTAAGGCGAATATAATATTATAAATAAGTACAGCCGATGACGGCATGCCGATATATCCGAATGAATTTGATATTATTATAAGTATTCCCATACCGATTCCGAGAAGAACTGATATTGCCTGAACGATAAGACCGGTTACAGCACTGGAATGAAGTGATTTTGCAGTCATAATAAGCTGTGCAAATTCGGTAAATCTTCCCGAACATGCCATTGATGCACTGAGCCTTACAGATTTTTTAGTCTGCTCATCAAATTCTGAATGGAGTTTTTTAGGAATTATACGCATAAACTCTTCCGGAATACCGAAAACTTTTGAAAGGCGTTTAAGGGTTACGCAGGAATCAACGCTTTTTATAATAAGATGTACATTATTTTTACAGAGCTGATTAACCCAGTATTTTATATTGCTTTCGGCTTTGAGTTCGACAACGAACATAGCGGAAAGGTTTCCGGAAACAGAGAGATAAACGACTTCCTTTCCGTTGGCTGTGTATTCGTTTTCCTTAGCCTTTGTTGGCATACCCTCTATATTGTGGCTTGTCATAAGTTCACGGCTACCGAAAAGTATACGCTTGTTATTAATCCAACCACATAATCCGAGTGAATCCTCATAGGAAAAATTTTCTATTGTATAAGGACATCTTTCCTTGCCCATTGTTACATCGTCAAAAATACCTTTCATAATACTTCCGGCATAGTTTGCAAGGCTTGATGCCTCAAGCATAGCCTCATCTGCTTTTGTATCTGAAAATACTTTCATACCGGCAAGCTTTACTGAAATCTCCGGAAAGAGGTCTTTAGCTTCCACAAGAATGGAATTTGTATCATAAAAATCGTCAACACTCTGATATCCGAAAATTATTCCCTTGTTTTTGATTAATTTTTTTGAGGCATTGTTCAAGGGCAGATTTGAGACAAGAGTCATCGCAATGCAGGAGGATGCACATATAAGCATACTGAAGAATGAAAGTCCTACGCTTATACTTTCCTGACGTATAATTGTAATAAAAGCCGATACTACAGCCGATACGATAACCGATGCAGGAACTGAACGCCGGCAGAATTTGTCCGATATATCGGAAGAATATGTATATTTAAGGAAATCCGTCAGAAAGTTTGTCCTGTGCATAGATGCAAGTATAGGAAAATCCGTCATAGTGCCTCTTGTAAGGGTTTCAGCGGAAACATCATCGGAAACGCATGTTATTCCGTATCTTTCACCCTCCTTTGATATTGCCTTGAAATTGCGTTCGGCACGGTTTATAATTAAAAATTTCCCTATGCTGTTAAAAAGCAGTGCGAGAGTTGAAACAGGTACATATATATTTACAGAACCGTTTTTTACAAGCTCGGGGGTAAAAAAAGCTATTATTGCTGAAACAATGACAGTTACAGCAGTAACAGCAACGGCAGAATCGCTGTCGGGTTTGAATTTTATAAATTTTTTCAGACCGTTTGTTATTGCAGGAGCAGATACAATAATTGCAGTCATACCGATTATAATCTGAAAAGCAGTAAATCCCTGCGGATTTTCAACAGCACTCCACATAGGAAAAAATGAAATAAATATGCTTAAAAGAGTACAGACCATAAGCATAGTAAATCTTGTGACGATACTGCTTTTAAGTTCATGTATGCTTTTTCTTGTTTCACGTGCATCGCCGTAGCAGTTGAAATCTCCGGATATTCTTTTGCTTTCTCCCTGTTCAATGTGTATATCAAGTGAATCGGAATCAAACTTGAAATCTTCACTGAGATTAATGCTTGTTACATCGGCACGGGGAGCGGGAGCAATGGGAGTATCATTTATAGACTGCGGGGAAAGGGATATATTTTTTTTCTTTTTTTTATCCTTTTCCGGAACAGGAGTATATATATATTCTCCCTCAGGAGATTCACGCTTATATGTGAAATCAGATTTTTTTCTTTTTTTGTTTCTGATTTTATTTTTCTTGCTTTTTTCTATTTCCCTCGCCCTTGTGGAATCGCTCATACGGCGTATTTTGGGTGTATAGTCATCTGAATCTGATTCCCACTTATTCTGATTTACGGAAGAAGTGCCGTTATTTGACGGAGTTTTATTTTCGGGAGTTCTCAGCCTGTCAATATTGATTGCGTTTATAAATGATATATCGGGCTTTCCGATATCAGAGGGCTTGTAATCATTTGCGGGATTAGGCCGTCTGTTAGTGCCGTCATTGATACGGTTTTTACGGCTGTGATTCATAATAATATCACGCACTTCATTATCGGAGCGGGTATTTTTTCTGTTATCGCTGTTGGAATATTCGTTGAGAATTTCTTCAAGTGATACTTTCTGCTTAGCCATTTTATTATGCCCTCCGCTGTCTGACAACTTCGTACATAAATATTCCGCCTGCAACAGAGGCATTAAGAGAAGTAATTTTTCCGAGCATAGGGAGCTTTACCAGAAAATCGCATTTTTTCTGAATAAGACGGCTCATGCCGAAACCCTCCGAGCCGATGACAATTGCACATGCACCGGTGAAATCTGTTTTTGAATAGTCCTCGCCGGAAGCGTCAGTGCCGTAAATCCATACACCGTTTTCCTTGAGAAAATCTATTGTTGATGCAAGATTTGATACTTTTGCAATTGGTAGCCAACTTACTGCACCGGCAGATGTTTTGTATACAGTAGGTGAAATTGATGCACAGTGACGTTTAGGTATAATAATTCCGTCAGCACCGGCAGATTCCGCCGTTCTGATAATAGCACCGAGATTATGGGGGTCTTCGATTTCATCGCATATTATTATAAATGGCTTAGTGCCTTTTTCTTTTGATATTGCGAGCAAGTCCTCAACTGAAATATATTCACTGTAAGCACCGACCGCAACGACACCCTGATGTGATGCGTTATTGCAGAGTGCAGAGAGCTTTTTATCCTGAGTATCCTTGACGACTATATTTTTTTCTTTTGCAAGACGTCTTATAAGGTTAAGACTTCCGCCTTCACCGCTGATATAGACAGTATCTATAAGCTTTCCTGATTTCAGAGCCTCTATAACAGGATTTCTTCCTGCAATAATATCTCCGCTGTTTTTATTGTCTGTCATAAATTTTTGCCTGCTTTCTATATATTCTTTGTAAACTGATTATAACACATATTTTATAAAAAAACAAGAGTATTAAGAAATTTCGATTAAAGTAAATTCAGGGCGGTTGTAAATTCTGGGAATAAAAATCATTCTCAGAGGTCTTGCAAGCCCCTTGCTTATGATATGGGTAGTATTTTCATAATTATAAATACCGTTTGTATAGTCAGGAAAAATTCCCTGGTCGGGAGAGTAAAGACCTTGTTCGAGTATAAAGGGAAGTCGCCACTGACCGCCATGAGCGTGACCGGAAAGAACCAAATCAAATCCGGAATCAATAACATATTCAATCTGCTGTGGCTCATGCATAATAAGTATATTATAGCAGTCCGGACTGCTCAAATTAAGAATAGATTCTTCACTGTAATAATTTGCATTTACTATTCCGGCAATATTGATTTTCTGATTTTTTATAATAATTTCTGAATTTTTCCCCTCAAGAACAGTTATTCCGAGATTTTTTACCTGTTGGTGAAAATCCTTGTTATCATCACGTGAGCCTTCATGATTGCCGGCGGTATAGTAACAGGGATACTTTTTGACGGTATCGCTCATAATCTTCAAAGCAAATTTTGTACTGCCGTATTCATCAATAACATCTCCGCCGAAAATAACGATATCGGGATTTTCTTTATCTATTCTTTTTGAAAGTCCGGACTGGTCGAATCCGCCATAGAAACAGTTATGAAGGTCGGAGAGAAACACTATTTTTATTTTTTCTGTTATTTTGTCGGATTCTGTTTTATATCTTACAGTCTGGAGAGTGAAACCATAAACAAAGAAAATCAGAATAAGCAATATAATTATTATACTGCGTCTGATTTTCTTTTTCGTTGATATGCCTGATTTTTTCAAGCTTATTTTCCTCTTTCGAGAATAATTGAAATCATCTCTCCGACATTTTTCATTCCCGAAACTTCTTTCATTTTGAAACGCATTTTAAATTCGTGTTCAACAGCATCGATAAGCGTGATATGTTCAATGCTGTCCCAGTCTTCGATGTCAGCGGAAGTAGTGCTGTCGTTTACAGTTATAGAATCATCATCAAAAACATCTCTGAAAACCTTGTTGAGACGTTCATTTACATTTTTCTTATCCATTTTGAATATACTCACTTTCATTTATTTTTATAGCATGGTTAAGGTTTTTATAATCTGAAATATCAAGTTTCCATACGGAATCGCCGTTTTCAAATTTTTTCACAAGGTCAAATCCGAAGTCTTTATATAATTCAGATACCATGTTATTTTTAGGTGTTTTGAAATAGTAGCCTGTGATGGTGCGGATATTCTGCTTTTTACATTCTGATACGAGAGTATCAAGCATAGCGTATTCCATTTCACGCTTGAGAACACGGCAACTCATAAGCCATAAATCTATACTGAGATTATCATTGTTTTTTTCTCCTATTACGACTGATACAATACCGTTATCACCGAAACGGTCGGAAAGTCTGCCGTAAAGCCTTATATATCTGTCACTTTCAAAAACTTTCTGCATATCAGTATCGGAATAGCGTTTTGTAGTGAGATTGAACTGATTGCTTTTGTTTGTAAGCTGAGTTATACGCTGTAAGTAAACGGGCTTGAAATCTTCAATAACAGCATTCATATCAAGGCTGAGGAGATATTCACTGTAATCAGCAAAGCTTTTTTTCTGTGATTCACGCTTTGCATTTGCAATATACATATCATTTCTTTTGAGGTCATCGGAAGAAAGCTTTGTGAGTTCAAAGAATCCCGAACGGCTGAGCTTATAAGATGCCTCCTGAACTGTTTTGAAATTTACTGTATTAATTCCGGCAATCTGTGATTCAGCGATATGACATTCAGCAGGATTGTCGTCAACAAATACAAAGCTTTCGGGGAGAAGTGATAATTCAGATGACATTTCCATAAGATTCTGGTCTTTTGGATTCCAGTTAGCCTTAATGCTTACGAAATCATCGGGAGTGAGAACAGTTTCGGGGTGATTAAGACCGAGAAGTGCATTTGATTCGTCATTTTTGGAGCATACTCCGAGAAGTACGCCGAATTTTTTATAATCCTTTACAGAACGCTGAAATTCTTCAAAGGCTTCGGCTTCAGCAGTTTCGTGACCTATTTCGATACCTTCCTGACCGTCATCGCCGATAACACCGCCCCAGAGAGTATTATCCAAATCGAGAGCGATTAGCTTTTTATTTTTTCCGTATATGGATTTTATTATGCATGCGAGACTGTAAGCAACTTCCGGAACGGCATTGAGTGACATAGCATATTTGTACATATACCAGTATGAGGAATCATGCCATTTTTCGAGACCGAAACATGATGCAAGGTAATTTATATCATTTATGTAGAAATTTTCATGAGACTGTGCATATTCGGCAAGCCTGATATTAAGGGAATTTATAAAGAATGTTTTCCCATGAATTTCCCAGAAATCAGCGTTACCAGTTGGACGTAGCAGAGGAGTTTCAAAGTTATTCTGAATTACGGGGCATTTAAAGCGTTCAAGCTTTTCCCACATCTGACAGAATTTTTCAAACTGTGAATTTATTCTCTGAATGACTGATTCCTTTGATTCTGAAAAGCTTTCCGGCAATTCGGTGATATTGCGTGAAGTAGTGTGAATAATAATAATATCGGGCTGAAAATCTTCAAGTTCAGGATTTCCGAAAACGGCATCTTCCCAGTATTTGTTGTATTCTGATATATAGAAATCCGGTTCAATACCGTAATCAAGCAGAAAGAGTTCAAGAGCTGAAACAATATCATTTGCAGTTGAACCGCAGAGTACAGCGATTTTCTTTTTAATGCGTACGGAATTGTTATTCAGCAGAGCTTTTTTGATTTTCTTTTTGTTTTTGATAATGTAGCTGTTGTCAAAAGGGAATGTTAATTCTTTCAAGACGAAAACTCCTTTTATTGATTCATAATGTCTCTAAGGTGAGTATAATTTCCACCGGTTGCACTGAATGTATTCATAGTGAAAAGAACATCAGTAGCCTCAACCTGTTTAATAAATTCTATTGAATTAAGTTCAAAGTGACGCATATCACAGACATAGATATTTTCAAATGAGCTTGTTAAATTAGGTACAACGGCATTTCCGTAGCTGTCCTTGAATATAACGAGATTTCTGCCGTTTTTGCAGTCGGTATTGATATGGGTAATTTTTTCGTCACCGCCCATAAATATCAGATAATAGCTTGATTCTGCCATAGGAGAGGGGTCAAGGAGCAGTTCTCCCTCTGTGGGGTCAGTAAAATCTGTTGAATAGTATGTAGTAGTATATGAATTAGGCGGAATATAGTATACAAAGTTTTCGGGATTGTTTATAAGTGCGGAGCTTTGGGTATATCCGTAAAGAGTTCCGACATAATTCGGGAGAGATACTTTTTTGTATTTTGAAATATCCGCAAAAGGAACATCAGCAATTTTTGCAAATTCCTGTGAAGCATAATATGCACCAAGCTGTGACCAGTGATGGTCAGTGCGTGTATAAATATCTTCATTTTTGTGATAAAGCAGAGCATTGAATATATCAACAGGAATGACATCTTTCAGATTGTCATTGATATTTTTAATATTATCCTCCTCACTTGCGGTAAGGTCGAGATAATTTTCGGGCATATAGTAGGATACGGCAGTAGGGCAGACCATAGAATAAACATTGACATCTTTTCCGAGCTGTTTTTTATATTCATTAAGGATAGATGCATATTCAGCACCGTTTTCCATACCTCCTCCGTAAAGCATAAGACCTCTGTTATTTACGACAACTATATTATTTGCAATTTCACCGCCGTTTACAGCAGGATTATGATTGTCGGGAACAGTAGTTGTAGTTACGGTAGTAGTATTAGTCTGTGTATCTGTATTTGTAGCGGAAACTAAAGCAGATGTAATTTGTGAAGTAACAGCAGGCTTGTCATCGGGCTTTTTTTCACCGCCGTTGTTGTTCTGATAGATTATAAGGTTATCATCACCGTATTCAAGACCTTTCAGAGGTATAATATAGGTTGCAATAAATTTTTTCAGCTGACTTCTGTTAGGAACAGTATCATCATAATATTTTGCAATTCCCTCTGTATATTTTCCGCTCAGATAGCTTTCGATTGAAAATTCCGGAAATTTTGTAAGGTTTCTGTTTTCCTCGTTTGAAACGGTTTCACGCTTGAAAGCAATGAGGTATATAAAGCCTACAATCAGAATTATCATAATAACCATAACATTCAGAAAATCAAGTTTTTTATTAAGTTTTGCACGCTTTTTCTTTAAAAGTTTTTCATCTGACATTTTAGAAACACTCCGCATTAGAATCTGAAATAAAGGAACGGCTGATTTGTTGAATTGACAAGCAGAAGACTGCAAAGCAGGAGCAGAAAAGCACAGACCCATGTAGTGCTGAATGAAATTGCAACCTGTGCGGTATAGGATTTATCACTAAGTTTTTTGAATATATCAAGTATCGGAAATGTGCATACGACAGCAAGAATTATAAGGAACATATTATTTACGAATGACATTTTATCGATACTGCTTATAAAACCGTTTCCGCCGAATCCGAAAAGAGTTTTGAGGAAAGTTCCGAGCTTGCCTAAATCTTCAAAGTAGAAGATTCCGAATCCTATGATAATTACAAGCTTGTTGTATATATGTCTTAAAGCAACCGGAATTGATTTCATTTTCTTTTTGCCGATTTTCATTTCCAGGAAAACGAACAAGCCATAGTAAAGCCCCCATATTATGAAGTTCCAGCTTGCACCGTGCCATAATCCGGTACAGAACCATACGAGGAAAAGACCGCCGTATTTTCTTCTTTTTCCGAAAATCGGAACATAAAGGAGATAGTCACGGAAAAATGTACTTAAAGATATATGCCATCTCTGCCAGAATTCCGTAACGTCCTTGCAGATAAACGGGTGATTGAAGTTTTCATCAAAATGGAAGCCGAATATTCTGCCCATACCGATAGCCATATCGGAATAGCCGGAGAAGTCAAAATATATGTACATAGCGTAAACAATTGCACCGAGCCACGCTCCGACAAAAGTAGCATTATTGACGTTTGCGAAATCGTTTTTTGCCTCACCAAAGATATTTTTAACGATTTCATAGAGATTATCAGCAAGAATTACTTTTTTTGAAAGTCCGAGAATAAATCTGTTAAGCCCGTATCTTATATCGCTTATGCAGATTTTGCGGTTCTGAATTTCTTCTGAAACAGTGCTGTATCTTACAATAGGGCCTGCAATAAGCTGAGGGAAAAGTGAAAGATACATAAGGAAATTCGGATAACTTTTTTCAGCGTGAACTTCCTCCCAGTGACAGTCTATAATATATGATATAGTCTGAAAAGTAAAGAAACTGATACCGATTGGCATATGGTCAATATCGGGAACAGGTATAATATCGGAGCTGAAAAGAGCATTTATATTTTCGGCAATAAAACCGCTGTACTTGTAATATCCGAGAGCAAGAAGATTGAAAGCTACTGCAAGAAAAGTGAATACGGAATCCAGAGTTTTTCCTCTGAAATGTTCTATTGCGAGTGCGGAAAGATAATTTATAACCGAGCTTATAAGCAGGAGAAGGATATAAAGGGGTTCACCCCAAGCGTAAAAAATAAGAGATGCAATTAACAGGATAGTATTTTTTTGTTTTATGCTTCCGGAAGACGCATAAGCAATTATACATATCACGAAAAAGAAGAAAATAAAGAAAAGCCTTGAAAAAACCATTTTAAAATAACCTGCCTAAGCTGTATATTACGGAATTTTAAATTCCATATTTTTATTGTAAACCAGCTTAAAATTTTTGTCAAGAGAAAAAAGGGAACTTTTTGTTATTTTGTAAAAATTGGTGCAAAGCACAAAAAAGAACAGCTTTCACTGTTCTTTTTGTTGATTTAAACGATGTTTGAATTTTAATTTTTGCTTTCAGAAATAACTTCCTTGATTCCTGTTGCAAGACCTGCAATACCCTGAATTTCACTCGGTATAATAATCTTTGTAGCCTTGCCGTCGGAGGCTTTCTGGAAAGCTTCCAGAGCTTTAAGCTGTAAAACCTGTGCGGAAGGGTCGGACTGATTCAGTTTTACGATACTGTCAGCGAGAGCCTGCTGAACGAGTTCAATAGCCTGAGCTTCACCGGTAGCCTCAAGGATTTTCTGTTCACGAACGGCATCGGCACGGAGAATCATAGCCTGTTTTTCAGCCTCAGCACGGAGGATTTCGGATTGCTTTTCAGCTTCGGCACGTAAGATTTTAGATTCTTTTTCACCTTCGGCAACGAGAATCTGTGATTTCTTTTCACCTTCAGCCTGAAGTATTTTTTCACGTCTTTCACGTTCAGCCTTCATCTGTTTTTCCATAGCGTTCTGAATTTCCTTAGGCGGAATAATGTTTTTCAGTTCAACACGATTTACTTTGATACCCCAGGGGTCAGTAGCAATATCAAGAGTAGCAGTAATTTTATTGTTTATAACATCTCTTGATGTAAGAGTGCCGTCCAAATCCATTTCACCGATGATATTACGGAGAGTTGTAGCAGAAAGATTTTCGATAGCTGAAATAGGTCTTTCAACGCCGTATATAAATTGTTTTGCATCGGTAATCTGATAGAAAACAACTGTATCAATCTGCATAGTAACATTATCCTTAGTAATAACCGGCTGTGGTTTGAAATCAACGACTTTTTCCTTAAGGGAAATTTTTCCGGCAATTCTGTAAATAAATGGGACTTTGAAGTGAATACCTGTCTGCCATTCGCAATAGAAAGAGCCGAAACGTTCAATAACATATACATAAGACTGAGGAACAATCTGAATACATCTTATCAGAACGATAACGAAAAAGATAATAACAGCAAGAAGAATATAACCGCCTGCACCCATAAATAAAAAACCTCCTTAAAATTATGATACTTTTGCAGTATCTTTTAGAGCAACAGTTAATTTAGTACCTTTTATTTCGCTGACAACAACAGCGGAATCTTTAGGGATAATACTTCCGTCAGCTGAAACGGCAATCCAGTCAACACCATTCAGACGCACTCTGCCGGTACTCTGAGCAGAATTTATTTCTTCGATTACGGTAGCAGTTTTACCGATATTCATTTCAAAATTTGTTGAAGTTTTTTTGAAGTCAGCAAGCTTTCTTCCGAGGGGAAAGCCAATAATAAGGAATATTACGGAAGATATAGTGAATAATGCAAACTGTACTCCGAATGATGCACCGGCTACATTTGATATAAGAGCAACAATTCCGCCGAGTGCGAACCATACTGAAATAAACTGAAATGTGCCTGCCTCGATAATTACCGCAATTATTATGACAGAAGCCCAGAGCAATAATGATAAAGTCATATATATCACATTCCTTTCTGAAACTTTTCACTTTTAATTATAGCATGCTTTTATTAAAATTGCAACAGTAAAATTATGCTTGTAAGTAAAATTTGTGTAAAATTCTTATTTTCCCACGTCAGAATACACAGTTAAAAATTCATAAAGCTGTATAAAATTCACAGAAAATATAAATTATACTTGATAAAAAAGTAAAAATAATGTATAATTGTATTTGCAGGAATGCCGTTTTGATTTAAACTTAATTAAGAGGGAGAGTTTTTTGATGAATTATGTTAAACACGGCAGAATTTTTCTGATTATAAGTACGCTTTTCAGTTTTTTTATTATGACTTCCTGCGGAAAGACTGAAGAAACAGCAGTTCTTCCGGACGGAAAGCTTGACAAGTGTACGCTAAGATTTTCGTGGTGGGGAGGAGATGACAGACACGAGGCTACTTTAAAGGCAATAGAACTCTGGAATAAAAAATATCCGGATATAAAAATAGAACCCGAATATGGGGGCTGGGACGGCTGGACAGAAAAGCTTAATACACAGGTATCGGGCGATACTGCACCGGATATAATGCAGATTAATTATGACTGGCTGATAAATCTTTCAAAGGACGGACTGGGTTTTTATGACCTTAATCAGCTTTCGGATTACATTGATTTTTCGGGATACGATACGGAAACTCTTTCATTCGGAATGAGGGAGGGAAAGCTCAATGCCCTTACTGTATCGATGAGCGGAAGGGGACTTTTTTTCAATAAAAATGTATATTCTGAAATTGGTGCGGAAATTCCTGATACATGGAATGATTTGATTTCACTCGGAGAAAAATTCGCAGAGTATGGAAAATATCCGCTTGATTTGGATATACAGACAGGAGCTTCAGCGTGGTATCTTTGTATTGTCTATGTACAGCAGTTGACGGGAAAACAGTTTATAACTATGGAGGGCGAACTCGGATTCACTCCGGAGGATATACAGACTGCACTTGACTTTTACAAATCGCTTGAAGACAATCATGTAATAAGAACTGTAAAGCAGAGGGCAGAAGATGACGGCAGTTCCGCACTTTATCAGTCACCGAAATTTATTGACGGTACAGTTGCGGGAGTGCTTGAATGGGGGAGTGCAGTAGGAAAATATCAGTCAGTACTTGATGAAGATGTACTGTGTGCCGGAAATTATCTTTCTTCCGATAACGGAAACCGTTCCGGCTGGCTGATAAAGCCGTCACTTATGTATGCCGTAAGCGACAATACAAAATATCCGGACGAGGCGGGAGCTTTTATAAATTTTCTTCTCAATGATGAAGAATGTGCCGAAATACTCGGAACTTCGAGAGGTATTCCTGCGAGCAGAAAGGCATATGAGGCTCTTGAAAACAGTGGACAGCTATGCGGAATATCATATGATTCCTCACAGTATCTTCTTGATACCGACCCCGTAACGCTAAGCCCCTATTTTGAACTTTCACAGCTTAAGGAATATTATAATACCGCAATAGAAAAATTATCCTACGGAACAGCAGATTCAAAGGAAATTTCCGAGGAGCTTTATGACAAAGTAAAAAAATATCTGGAGAGAATCAAATGAAAAAAATCTATAATAATCCTGTCGGTGAGAGTAAATATACTGGTCTGCTTTTTGTAATGCCCTTTATAGCAGGATTTATACTTTTCGGAATTTATCCTTTTGTAATGTCTTTTGTTCTGAGCTTTACGGACAGCGGAATAAACAGTTCTCCGGAATTTATCGGAATTGAAAATTTCAGAAGACTTCTGAATGACAGTGATTTTCATAAAGCCGTTGCAGTAACCCTGAAATATATTTTAATGCTTGTGCCTTTAAAGCTTATTGTATCTCTCGGAACGGCACTTTTATTGAATATGAATATAAAGGGAATGGGATTTTTCAGAACAGTATATTATATACCATCAATACTCGGTTCAAATATAGCAATAGTAATAATGTGGAGTTTTCTTTTTACATCGGGAGGACTTGTGAATCAGGTACTTGAAAAACTTGGAATTATGCCGGTTAGCTGGTACGGCGAAAGCAATCCCGCTATGTTTATGATAGTTCTTTTAAGAGTATGGGAATTTGGTTCAACAATGATAATATTTCTGTCTGCACTTAATGATATACCCCGTGAGCTTTACGATTCCGCAAAGGTTGACGGTGCAGGAAAAATCCGTATGTTTTTCAGCATAACAATGCCGATGCTAAGGAATGTAATATTCTTTAATCTTGTTATGCAGAGTATTACGGCATTTCAGGAATTTAATGCACCCTTTATGATAACAGGCGGAAATCCTATGAAAGGCACATATACAGTATCAATGCTTATATATGATGAGGCATTCCGCTATTATGATACAGGATATGCAAATGCAGTATCATGGGTATTGTTTACAATGACAGCACTGTTTGTCGCCGTACTTTTCAGGCTTACAAGAAAACTCCGGAGCGATGACATATGAAATATATCAGAAAAATACTTGTATATGTTATACTTTCGGCAGGCGGAATATTTATGCTTTATCCGGTTATGTGGCTGATAGGAGCGTCATTCAAGAGCAACAGCGAAATATTTTCTTCAGTGTGGTTTATGCCGTCCGAATTTGATTTCACGCCTTATATAAACGGCTGGAAAACTTTCGGAATGTATACAATGGGTCATTATTTTCTGAATACTTTTAAAATAGTAATTCCGAGAGTAATATTTTCGGTTATATCTTCAACGGTTACGGCATACGGATTTGCAATGTATGATTTTCCTTTTAAGAAAATTATATTCGGCTGTCTTATGTGCATGCTTTTTATTCCCCAGACAGTAATGATTATTCCGTCATATATGATGTGGGATTTTTTCGGAGTGCTTGATACATATATACCGCTAATTCTTCCGTCGCTGTTTGCTAATGAGGGAATGTTTGTGTTTATGCTTGTACAGTTTTTCAAATCAGTTCCGAGGGAGATAGGCGAGGCATCAAGAATTGACGGTTGCGGAGCTTTAAAAAGGCTTTTGTTTATATATGTTCCGTGCATAAAGCCGGCTGTAATTTCAGTAGCCGTATTTGTATTTTTATGGACTATGAATGAATTTATACAACCGCTTATGTATATATCATCAGTTGAAAAATATCCTCTGACGCTTGCTTTGAGAATGTCAGCAGACAGTACCGGTCAGGGATATGAATACAATAAAATAATAGCAATGTCTGTAATAGGGCTTATACCGTCCGTATCAGTATTTGCACTTGCACAGAAATATTTTATTCAGGATATTACCGCAGGGGGATTAAAATAAAATGATAAACAGAATTATAAAGGGATTCAAAGAAAATATTATACTGAAATCGGATTCGGAAAATCCTTTGTGGAACAGCGAAAACAAAATATTTTCCAAAAAAAACAGGTGGAATTATATTGATGCATGTATGATAAAAGCCGTATGCGGATTATATGAAATTTCCGGAGAAAAAAAGCTTTTTGAATTTTCGGAAAAATATGTTTCTGATTTTATTTCAGAAAACTGCACAATAGATTCTATGGATATAAATGCATATAATCTTGACAATATAAACGGAGCTAAAAATCTTCTGTATTTTTATAATAAAACCGGAAACAGAAAATATCTTGATACTGCTGTATGGATTTATGAAAATCAGATTTTAAATCAGCCAAGACTGAAATGCGGAAATTTCTGGCATAAGAAGATTTATCCCTTTCAGATATGGCTTGACGGAATATATATGTCACTTCCTTTTCTTGCGGAATATTCGGCTTTAACGAACAAGCAGGAAATTATCGGGGATATAACAGGACAGTTGCAGAACGTAAGGGATATTATGCGTGATGAAGATACAGGCTTATACTATCACGGCTATGATGAAACACGTGAGATGTACTGGGCAGACAAAAAAACGGGACTTTCTTCTGAATACTGGTTAAGGTCAATATGCTGGCTTACGGCAGGACTTGCGGATATTTTTGAATTTTCTGACGGAGCTTTAAAAAATCTTTGCGGAAATATGCTTTCGGATTTGATTTCCGCAATGATGAAATTTCAGAATACAGACGGAATGTTTTATCAGTTGCCGTCAAGAAGAAATCTTTCCGGAAACTATCCCGAAACAAGCGGAACTTCTCTTTATGCATACTCCGCAATGAAATCCGTACGTCTCGGAATATGCGGAAATTCCGTTAAAGAATCGGGTTTAAAGGCTTTTGAATCCTTAACACGGAATTATATATATTTTGAAAATGATATTCCTGTACTGAAAAATATATGTCTTGTCGCAGGTCTCGGGGGAGAAAATCACCGTGACGGAAGTGCAGGATACTATCTCAGCGAACCTGTTATTCAGAACGATGCAAAAGGCATAGCACCGTTTATAATGGCATATACGGAATATCTGAAATCATAGCAGGGGCGACCATTGGTCGCCCGTTAATCTTTAAGAAATTCATTAAGTCCGGAATATATTGTGAATGCTACTTTATGCTGATATTCCTCCGTAACAAGCAGAGATGCTTCATCGGGATTTGAAAGAAATCCACATTCAACCATTACAGTAGGATTTTCACTGAAATAGCATAAAAATAATTCCTTACCGCAGAGCTTTATTTCACGCTTGTTTTCGGGCTGAAGAAGTTCAGAAAATTTATTCTGCATTATTCCGGCAAGTCTTTCATTCTGATTGTTGGAATCTGAATAAAACATCTGAGCTCCGCTGTATTTCGGGTCAGTAAACTGATTCTGATGTATTGATATGCAGACTGCATTGTCATATTTGTTGAAAAGTGCAAGACGGTTATCCATATCGGAACTTTTCTGATTTGCAATTCCTTCAATGCCCTTGTCGTGAATGGATTTGTCAGTGTCACGTGTAACTTCAACATCATATCCTGATACTCTCAGCATATCACGCAGTGCAAGAAGTATGTTGAGATTTATTCCCTTTTCGACATCTCCGTTGATACTCGTACAGCCTCCGTCCATTCCGCCGTGTGGCGAATAGAATTAAACTAAGTTTTCTGATGATATGGAGCATAGTCTTC
>JAEDMB010000143.1 GCA_016303235.1 Oscillospiraceae bacterium | reverse complement strand
TTTCTTGGAAAAACTCCCGATGTCTGCAAGTATATGCAGGCTATGGATATTTTTGTACTGCCTTCACTTTATGAGGGATTGCCGGTCGTTCTTGTTGAGGCTCAGAGTGCAGGTCTGCCATGTCTTGTTTCTGATAAAGTGGCGGTTGAGGCAAATCTTACCGGCACTATAAAATATATCGGAATTGACAATACGGCTGAATGGGTAAATCAGATAGAATCCTTAAATAAAATTCTGCCGGAAACTGACAGAAAAAAATGCTGTGAGGATAACAATATCAGAATTGCTGATGCCGGATATGATATTACAAAAAGTGCAGAATTGTTGCGGGATTATTATACGAAATTTCTTAAAGGGTGATTTTTATGAAGACAGGTATAATTACATGGTGGAGGAATAACTATGGTTCAATTCTTCAGGCATATGCTCTGCAACAGGTGCTGAATGAATTTGATGATGTTGAATATGAAATAATTTCTCAGTATGATAAAAATCCGGCAAATGCAAAGAACCTTTTCAGAAAAATCAAACAGATTGGCTTTCTGAATACATTAAAGCGTACTTTCTGGAGATTTATGTTTCCGAAACTTAAAAACAGGACATCGGCAATGCAGAATTTTATAAGTAAAAATCTTAAAGTTTCGGAAAAAAGCTATAATTCCGAAAATATAGCTGAAACAAATAAAATTTATGATACTTTTATATGCGGAAGTGACCAGATATGGAATCCTAAGCTTACAACTCCTGACAGTATTTACTGGCTGAAATTTGCCGATAAATCAAAGAAAAAAATTGCATATGCTCCAAGTATCGGAGTAGAGGAACTTTCAGAAACCGAACAGAAAACTGTCAGGGAAAATCTTTCTGATTTCAGCGGAATATCATGCCGTGAATTAAGCGGTACAAAACTTTTGAACAGTGTATTGAAAGATAAGGAGTGTATTAAGGTGGTTGACCCTACACTTCTGGTTAAAAAAGCTGTATGGGATAATATATCCGAAAATTTCAGCGACTGCAAGCCATATGTTTTTGTGTATTTTCTGAGATGTGACAAATCTGCAAGAAAGGCTGTTGAAAAATTTGCAAAGGAAAAAAATCTCGAAATTGTAACATTTCCTTTTCTTGAGGCAGAATATACAGAAAAATATGACTTTATATTTGGCGACAAAAAAGTATGGGACGCATCACCGGCTGATTTTATAAGCTATATCAGAAATGCGGATTATGTAATTACTGATTCATTCCACGCATCTGTTTTCAGTATAATTTATCATAAGGAATTTTATGTTTTTCCGAAAAAGGGAAAGGCTCAGATGCAGAGACTTGTTTCACTTATCAGCGAAAACGGAATGGATAACAGAATAGTAAAATGTTATGAAGATATATCAGCGGTTAAGCCTGTCGACTGGCAGAAAACCGATTTGATTATGGAAAAAAACAGACAATCATCATATGATTATTTGAAAAAATCATTGGAAAAGTAATTAAAGCGGAGCTGAAAAATGAGAATTTTAATAGTTAATACTTTTTATTATCCTAATATGCAGGGCGGTGCAGAACAGAGTGTCAAGCTTCTGGCTGAAAATCTTGTTAAAAGCGGACATGAAGTCGGCGTTTTCTGCATAGATTCCAAAGAACCTGACGGCAGTATTGAGGAATATAACGGAGTGAAAATATTCCGTCACGATTCGGGCAACTTCGATTTATACGGTTTCAGCTACAATAAAAAGGGATTAAGCAAATTTCAGAAAGTCAGACAGAAACTCATCTGCTATTATAATAAAAAAACACTTGATTGCTTTGATAAATTCCTGAAAGATTTTAAGCCTGATGTCATACATACAAATTCTACTTATGGAATGTCAACGCTGATTTGGAAAACAGCATATAAAAACAATATTCCCGTTGTTCATACAATAAGAGATACCGCTGTTATCTCTCCGGTAACATACGGACATAAGGTCAATAATGCTGTTCTGAAAATGCACAGGATATATGTGAAGTATACGAGCCAGTTTGTTTCCGGTGTAACTTCACCTTCAAATTACACGTTAAATACATCTCTGATTAACAACAATTTCAGAAATGCCGATGTAAAAAAATGTATTTTTAACAGTATTCAAATCAATAAAGAACAGCTTGATAAAATAATCAGCCTTAAAAGCAACAGAAATTCCGATTTTTATAAGTTCTTTTTTGCGGGCAGGCTTATTGAAATAAAGGGAATTGTTCATCTGATAGAATCATTCAATGAACTTGGTATGGAAAATACAGAACTTCATATATGCGGAACAGGACCTCTTCTGGATTATGTTAAAAAGGAATCCGAAAAAAACAGTAGAATAATTATACATGGAAAGCTTGACAATGCAGAATTAAGCCGTGTTTATGATGAATGTGATGTTGCGGTAGTACCTTCAATATGGCCTGAACCTTTTGGCAGAGTTGTTATTGAGGCAAATCTGCATGCACTTCCCGCAATTGTTTCCGACTGCGGAGGTATGCCCGAAATTATCAGCAATACAAAAGCCGGAACTGTTTATAAAAACGGAAATAATTCCGAATTAGTCAAAGTTATGAGGGATTACTGCAACAGGGAAAAAATAAAGGAAAGTTTTGAAAATATAAAGAATAATATCGAAATATACAGCATAGAGCATCAGATTGAAAGTTTTGAGAAAGTTTATCAGATACTTATAAATAAGGTGAAGAAAAATGAAAAAATATAATAAGTTCTTTTTCTATCTGGCATGGACAATCTATCTGATTTATTATATTGTTGTAAACGACAGCAGTTATAAAAATATACTTGATTATAATACTATTGATTCCGTTGTTAAGGCATCTACTGTATTATTGCTTCTTGTATCAGTCATATTTATAGAAAGATATTCTATGAGGTCAGTATTTGCTATAATTATTTCTGTGGGGATTTTTGCATTGTCGTCCATTAAATCGGATTCACAGCAAATTCTGATGATTATACTTTTTGCACTTTCTGCAAAGGATAATATTAAACCGGAAAAATTTATAAAATATGACTTGATACTTAGAACTTTTCTTGTTTTATTTGTTCTGTTTTCAGTTTTCTTCGGTATAATTGAAAATGTCAAAGTTGAAATCAACGGATATGAAAAATATTCCTTTGGCTTTAATCATGTTAATATTTTCGGAACACTTATAGGTTCAATATTTGCTGAATTTATAATGCTGTTTTACAAAAAAATTAAATGGTGGCATTCAATTATATTTTTTGCGGGACTGTTTGCAATTTATAAAATCGGTGTGAGCAGAACTTCAATCATTGCAATGGGATTTACATTTTTTCTCTTATTGCTGATAAAAAACAAGCGTATCAGTAAATTTATTAACAAGCATTATAAGCTTGTTTCATCATTCCCGTTGTTTATATCTTTCGGTTGTTGTTTTCTTGCAATTATTTATAAAAGGAGCAATTCTTTTTTAAGAACGCTTGATTCAATTCTTTCAACACGTCTTTACTGGGCTCACCATTTTTATGAAAAATATGGATTTTCTCTTTTTGGAAACAAGATAGTTACAATAAGTACAGAAAGAGCAAAAATGCTCGGAATACAGGCTCAGATTTTTGATATGGGCTATGTAAGGATTGCTGTTGAATATGGTATTCTGATATTTGCGTTTTTTATGCTTATATCAGTGCTTGGAAATAAATATGCTGTTCAAAGTAAAAATTATGGTCTGTTGCTTGCCTCTTTATATTTTTCATTGACTCTGATTGTAGAAACAGGCGGATACAATGTCATAAATAATATAACTCTGATATTATTCACCAAAGAATTATTGAATTCAAATTATATATCAGGAAAAAGATATAAGCGTCTTATTCTGACTGAAAATATAAAAAACAGAATGCAGATTAATTTGAAGAAAGGTAAAACATAATGTCAACAGTATCAATAAAAAAAGCAACTCTGATAAATGCTGTATCAAAATACGGCAAAGTTTTGATGAACCTTGTTTTTACAGCAGTTTTATCCAGATTGTTATCACCGAATGATTACGGCGTTGTTGCCATAGTTACAGTATTTACGTCCTTTTTTAATATTCTTGCGGATATGGGACTTGGAAGTGCTGTGGTTCAGAATAAGGAACTTACAGATGATGAAGTCAATGATATATTTTCATATTCATGCTATCAGGGAATAATGCTTGCAGTTTTTTTCTGTATGCTCTCTGTTCCGATTTCATTTTTCTACAAAAATAAGGTATATCTTTCAATATGCAGTATATTGTCTGTTTCAGTGCTGTTTAATACTCTGAATATGATTCCGAATGCTGTTCTGATGAAAAACAAGAAGTTTATGACAGTTGCCGTCAGAAATATTA